>JBLNGJ010000618.1:0-7151 GCA_050264675.1 Micromonosporaceae bacterium | reverse complement strand
ACCAATGAGCAGATGGTGCCGTCGCGCGCGGACGCCCACGCCGTGATCGAACGCCTGCGACCCGTCGTGGATCTCCGACAGCGTCTTAACTGATCCCGGGCAGCCCGCGATGAGCTGCTGCCGGCTGTGCTGCACACGATCGCACACCTCGCAGGCGTGCATCCGCACCGCCTACCACCTCTACGCCGGCATCCTCGACCAGGTCGAACGGCTCGGCTACGACGTGTTCACCCGCCGCGCCGTGGTCCCCACCCGCCGACGGGTCCGCATCGCCATGCGTTGCCTGCTCACCCCGCCGGGGACCCGATCCGCGTGGCATCCCGTAGCCAACCTCCGACCGGACGGGCCTCGCGGACTTCCTCGCCCCGCTGCAGCTGAAAGTCCGGGACCGCTGCTGCCGCGTCCACTGCTGTTCCGCCGGCTCAACGCCGCAATCGCGCGCGTGCTGTCGGACCCACCGGAGGGCACCATTTCCGCATCAATGTCGGGTGTGGACAACGCGGTGGAGGAGATCCGGGTAGCCCTCGCCGCCGGGTACGACACGACCGCGCATGCGCTCGCCTGGGCGTTGTGGCACCTAGCGGACGATCCGACCGGATCGGTTCGCCGGCGGCCGGCCCGCGTGGGCGTACGTTCCGTTCAGCGCCGGCCGGCGCACCTGCCTGGGCGCGCATCTGGCGAATTACATGCTGCGCGTGGCGCTCGATCCGTTGTGCGATGGGCACCTGGATCGGCTCCACGGGGATCCGCACATCCGGTCCAGCATCACCCTGCGCCCAGCCGGGCCGCTGTGGCTATGGTTTCGCGCGTGAGCAGCCGCGCGATACCGCCACCCAACTGCTGTTTCGGTTCGTCGCCGCCGGCTACGAACGCCGCGCGCTTTGCGTCGCCAGTCATTGGCTCCAGGTTAGTGGGGACGGTTCCTCCCCGAAGACGTCGCCGCGATCAGGCTGCTCGACCGACTCCTGCACCACGCACGCTATGGTCGTGGTCACCGAGGCAACGCAGACCTTCTTGGGTTGGCGCCATTCGCGTGTCCCCGGAATAGACCTTGGACCTTGGGGCGCTGCGGGCGAGGGGCGGGGCGAGCCGGATGCATAGTAGGTGTGCACGTTCCGGCCGGTGACCTTCACCTCCTCCACGACAAGGCGGAGCAAGGCCTGCCTCTGCTCGAAGTCAAGCTCATCAATCACGGTAAGGACGCGAAGGGCGAAGTCATGTGCGCGGTGGCGGAGTTGGTTGTCCCGGGCGAGTTCACGACGCTGCATGGTGAGCGCAGCGCGACATAGCGAGTCGCGGCGTCGTGCTCAACCTAGCCTCGGTGGCGCCGGCATCTCGCCTCGGTGGCGCCGGCATCTCGGTGATGTCGATGAGCCCGGCTTGGCAGATGCCTGCCAGGCGGTGCTACTCGTTGACGAGGTCGTCCAGCCGCCGGTCGAGGCTGGCCTCTCAGTACTCCCGACGAGGTGCTCGCGATGACACAGGTTCGGTGATGGCGACCGGTCTTTCAACGAAATCTCCGACACGACGAGGTTGGCCGCGATCCAATGTATGCATAGCAGGTCCGGTGTGGTCGCCAGCGCGGGCTGGATCACACCGCAGCCGCTCTACCGAACAAATTAAGGGAAGGAGATGGTTCCTTTGTCGCCACTGACTCGTCGAGCAGTTGCTACGGTAGTGACCGGACTGGCGATCCTCGGGGGGATATTGATTGCGGCCGCCAGCCCAGCCCTGGCCGCCGGCAGTTCGCAAGTCTCGGTGATCCATGGCATCCCGGGTCAGCCCGTCGACGTATACGTCAACGGCACCAGGACCTTGTCCAACTTCGCGCCAGGAACAGTGGCTGGGCCCTTGGACCTCGCGGCCGGCTCGTATGACATCGCCCTGACCAAGCCCGGCGAGCCAATCGGCAGCGCGATCCTCACCGGCAACGGCGTCGCGGTGCCGGCCGGAAAGAACCTCAGCGTGGTCGCACATTTGGACACGGCCGGCAAGCCGACGCTCACGGCCTTCGTCAACGACACCTCACCGATACCCGCGGGCAAAGCTCGACTCGTGGTCCGTCACACCGCGGCGGCGCCCGCCGTCGACGTGCGCGCCAACGGTACGCCGGTATTCAGCAACCTCACCAACCCCAATCAGGACCAAGCCGACGTCGCGGCCGGTTCGGTGTCGGCCGATGTGGTTCTCGCTGGAACATCCACCGTCGTGATCGGCCCGGCGACCCTCAACCTTGCCGAGGGTTCGTCGACAATCGTCTACGCGATCGGCTCCGCCGAGCAAGAGACGCTCGGCCTGGTCGTCCAAACGATCAGCGGACTCGGCTCGGCACCGTCCGGAGTGCCAGCGGGCACCGGCGGCCTGGCCGACCCCAGCCACACGGGGCCGTGGGCCGTACTTCTCGCCGCGGGAGCGTTGCTCGTCGCCGGTGGCGCCGCACACCTGGTCTACACCCGGCGCCAGCAGCGGGCCACGGTGCGCGGTCGCTAATGTCGCCACGCATGGCCGGAGCGACGCGGTACGCCCTCGCTTCGCTCCGGCACGCTCTCGCGCTGGCGGCCATCGTGTCCGGACTCGTCATGATGGTCGCCGCCGCCGGTATCGCCCGATCCCCCGCGACGGCGCCCAACGTCGGCACAGAACAAGCGCAGCAACTGGCTGCGGCGCCGGCTGATTCGAGGCCGCCGGGACCCAATGCCGTCACGGCACCAACGCAGCTGGGTCAGGAAGACCACCGACGGCCAGCGACACTCGTCGCGCCGGTGTCGTTACGTATCAACGCGATCGGTGTCAACGCAACCGTTGCACCCACCGGCGTGGACACCCAGACGGGCCTCATCGCGGTGCCATCTGACGTCGACACCCTTGGCTGGTACCGCTTCAGTCAAGACCTCGACACAACCTCCGGGTCGGTTGTCATCGTGGGGCATGTCGACAGCGCCGACCAGGGCCGCGGGGCGTTGTTCAACCTCGGCCGCGTTTCCGTAGGTGATGAGGTGATCGCCACCGGAACCGACGGCCACGACCGTCACTTCCGCGTCATCGCGCGTGAGCAGTACCCCAAGACGTCCGTACCGCTCGACCGCATCTTCGCTCACGGCGGCTCGCCACGCCTGACGCTAATCACCTGCGGCGGACGCTTCGACTAACATGACCGCTCCTACCTCGACAACCTCGTGGTCACCGCAGTACCGACGAGCCGAGGAGGCTGATGCGGCGGTCGGCCCACCCCGGCCGCAACTCGAGGGCACCCACGGAGTCGTTCCGCGTAGCCGCGCTCCTTTGCGAACAACGGTCGGGGCGAGGGTGGGACGGGTGCGGTCACGATCGCCCAGGCGCACTTGGCCAGCGACCTGCTCCGCGAGCCCCTGCTCGGCCGGGCCCTGCTGTGAGACCGACGCTTCGGCCCACGGGCCATCGAGGCCTGCCCGCCGACCGAACGGCACGAGAGCACCCTAATCTGTTTCCGTATCTTGCTCGGGCTCAGTGGGTGGCGTGTCCACGTTCCTCGGCGCGGACGCCCTCAAGGCTCGGTCGCTGAAGCCGCCGATGCCATCGAGATAGAAGCTGTGGGCTTGCGTCCATCATGGACTGATGGCCTGCCGCGGTCGCCCGGCCATACGGCAGACTCGCGCGGCCGGTCACCTCGCCGGGCGCACCGGAGACTTTCGCCCGCTCAACGGCCACTATGTTCCTGACTGACTTACCCGTCGCAGCGGCCGAACCATTGTCTAGTCACAATTCATTGGCGGCCACCCGCCACCTGATGTGCCTACCCCTCGACGGGCAGCACGACCTCGTTTCGCCGCAGGAACCACGGCGTCCATGGCGGGTCGAAACGGGCGTACCGCATAAGGCCGGCCGGTCGGAGCCCGGCGCAAATGACGGCCTTATTCAACGCGGCGACCCGTTCCCCGAACGCCGCGCGCGTCCACCGCCCGGAGAACTGCACCGCCGCCGCCAACTCCTCCGGGATCTGTCGAGTGTGTACCCGGGCATCCGTCGGACTCGGCAGCGTCTGGGCGGTGACGCCGGCCGGTATCACGAACCGCACCAGGTAGCTGCCGGGTCGGTCACCCGCCTGATGGACGACCGGAGCCGTTACGTCGATCTTGGGCGAACCGGCCAACTCCTGGGTGACCGGCGCGGTCATCGCGATCCGCCTGCGCTCGCGGTTGCCGCCGTTGATGAAGCCGGCCAGCGCGCCCCAGGCCGACTCAACCACCCCGCCCAATTCCTGTTTGTTTGTGCCCCCACCACGAGCGACGCGGCCTGACCCCCTTTCCGTGTGGCGTCTGGCAGGCCGGGCGCCACAACGACAACCCCACCGCTTGTTTGACTGTCCCGACTCGAAGGGAGACGATGCGCCATGGGCGCCGACATGATGGCCCGCACCATCTACTTGCCCGCCGACACCACCATCGACCTTGCCGCCGCGAAGGCGACGGCCAGCCGGCTGTGCCAGCAGGCCAGCCCGGTCGACCTGCGCATCCTGCGCGAGCACGGCTGGATCGACGACGACACCCTGCCCGACTCGACCACCGACGACCAGCTCGCCGCCCGCGCCGAGCAGTTGCGCACCTTCGCCGAGCGGGAGCTGCACACGCTGCTGGACCGCTTCGCCCGCTCGCTGCACCGCCGCGACGTCTACCGGCACCGCTTCGACCGCTCGCGGCACCGCCGCGACGTCTACCGGCACCGCTTCGACCGCGACGACCGCGTCGGCATCGACGCGTACACCACCGGCGGTCTCAGCTACGGCGACGGCCCCACCGATGCGTTCGACGACTGGGACGTCGTCTTCGACGACGACCGGTTCCCGCACCGCTGGCCCGCCCGGCTCGGCGCCGCCGCCGGGCTGCTGCACCCCTGGGGCGACGGACCTCCGGCTCCGTCGACGCATCGCCTGACGAGATGATGCGGCCGAGGTGCGAACCGAGGCCGTCGCTTGCTCACGCGCCCCAACGTTCTTGAATATTTTGCTTTGGCCCAGGTTTCGACCAGCCTGAGGCATGGGTTTCAGTTCACAGGTTCGTGCCGCACGCGCAGCGAGGCATACGACGGGATGAGGACCCGGCGCGAGGGCCGCCGCGAGACCACCCGCCAGGGCCGGCCGGACGCGGTCATGGTTTCGAGCAGGGTGCTCAGTTGTGCCCTGGCCACCGCAGCGCCCAGGCACAGGTGCCGCCCGGCGCCGAACCACAGCTGCCGCGTCTCGGGCAGGTACTCCCGCCGGATGTCAAAGGGGCCTGGATTGTTGTTGGCCACATAGGTCAGCAATAGCACCCGTTGACCGGCCCGAAGCTGGCGCCCGCCGATCTGCGTATCGCGCACCACGTGGCGGCCGATCAGCGGGGCCGCGGTGGTCACCCGCAGACCTTCCCGCACCGCGCCCGGTCGCAACGACGAGTCTCGGAGCAGCCATCGCTGCTGGCCCGTGTCGTGCAGCAGCGCCACCGTCCGGCTCAACGACGAGGCTCCGGTCTCTGTGCCCGCGATCGACATCAGCGTGGTCACGCCTCGTGCCAGGTCCAGTCCCATGCCGATCTCGCGGCAGCGGCCGAGGATCGTATCGGCCCCGGCCGTGCGGTAGGCGTGCTGTACGGCGTACGTGATCTCGGTGACCAGGGACTCGGCACGGTCGATCACCTCGGGCGGCAGGTAGGTTGAGGACTGGGTACCCAACGCGAGCGCGGCCAGCTGCTCCCCGGCGGCGAACAGGGTGCGCGCCGCCTTGGCGTCGGGCAGGTCGATGCCGAGCAGATCGGCCACGGTCCGGCCGGAGGCCACACGGGCCAGGTCGGCCACGTCCACGGTTTGCCCGGCCGCCAGCCTCGCGCGGACGTCGGCGTGCAGTTCGCCCTGCGCCCGCTGGACCAGCGTCTGCGCTCTGTCCTCGGTGAACAGGTCACGGGCGAGGGTACGCAGCTCGGTGTGCCTAGTGCCGGTGAACATCGATGCCATCTCCGCACCGAACAGCTGCGTCCACAGGTGACCGACCCCGCCCTCACCGGCCATGCTGAAGTGGGCCGAGTCGTTGAGAATCTGCCGTGCCAGCAACGGATCCGTGACGATCCAGCCCAGCCGGGCCACCCGCCGGATCCGGCCCGTGAACCGGCCGGAGGCGAGCAACGCAGCTAACGCGGGGTTGCCCGAGAAGATGAGCCACGCCTCGTGCCATGTCATGTAATTCAGTCTAGGAGTCGGCATCGATCGAAGCTGAGGCTTCGGGCTCAGGCGAATCTGAGTACATCGCGTCTGTCGCATTGAGTACCTTCGCCGTGGGCATCATTGCGGTGTCGGGCGATGCTGGGCCGATAACTCGGGGAAGCCGGGGTTACCACGTGAGAGGTCAATCATGAGAGCCAGGATTGCTGGGGCTGCCGCCTACCTTCCGCCCGATCGCATGTCGAGCCGGCAGGTGGAGCATCGTATCGCCGCCGTTAGCGACGGGTTCGTTCCTCACGCCACCATCGTGGAGCGGTTGACCGGCATCCGCCAGCGGCACGTGGCCGCCGCCGATCAGCAGGCGTCCGACCTGGCCACGATCGCCGCGGCAAAGCTGCTCGCGGACAAGGGGATCGCCGCGGCCGAGGTCGACCTGCTGCTGTTCGCATCGGCGTCGCAGGACCTTGTAGAACCGGCGACCGCGCATATTGTCGCCGCCAAGCTGGGGCTGGCGTGCCCAGTGTTCGATATCAAGAACGCCTGCAATAGCTTTCTCAATGGCCTCCAGGTGGCCGATGCTCTCATCCGGACGGGCCAGTGCAGTAACGTCGTGGTTTGCACCGGGGAAACGCCCTCGCGTGCGGTGCGCTGGCGGGTGCGCGATCGGGCACAGTTCGTCGACGCCTTCGCCGGGTACACGCTGTCCGATGGCGGTGCCGCGATCCTCATGCGGCGCGCCACCACCGGCGGGATCATGCATCTGGAATTCGTCGCGGACTCCTCGATGTGGGACGCGGGCACGCTGCCGGCCGGCGGCTCAATGCATCCGCGCGGCGAGCAGTACACGTACTTCAGCGGCGACGGGCGCAAGCTACGTGACGCGTTCCTGCGCATCGGCCCGAGGATTTTCACCGACGCGCTGGCCAAAGTCGGCATGGGCTGGGACGGGTTCGCCGCGATCTTCGTCCACCAGGTGACGTTGC
>JBLNGJ010000617.1:0-2544 GCA_050264675.1 Micromonosporaceae bacterium | reverse complement strand
ATCTGGCGTGGGAAGGATCTGGTTAGAGGCAGTCGCTATCGTCGATCCGAACCGAGTAGCGAGAGTCGTCGGACTTACCGGGAGAACCCAATGAGACATTGCTGGTTGAACGCTCCGACCGCTGTCGCTGTAACCTTAGGTGGCGCGGCGGTTGTGGTACCTGGGCCGGTATCTCGACGAGGTATGAAACGTGCTCCCGCCCGCAGCGGCGAGCCGGCAGCCGGGTAATCAGTCATGGCTGATGTTGCCGAGACGCGCTGTCAGAATTCTCATCTGGCCAGCTTGGCCCACGACTACTTTCAGTTTTTTCTGGCAACCCGCCCCCTCTTTGCCGCTTCAATGGGACTGCCGAGCCAGGACGAACTGGTCGGTGACCCTTCGCGAGAGGCTGAGCGGGTAGAGGCGGCTGCTCTCCAGCGCTTTGAAGATCAGTTGTGTCGAATTGAGCCATCCGGCCTGGATTCCCGTGATCGCATCACTCGCTCAATCCTCGCGCTTCGACTCCGGCATGAACGCGATGCCCTTCTCGCCGGCCTTGATGAGGTATCAATCTCGGCAAGCGCCGAGGGGGATCTCTCAATGATCTTGATGACGATGCCGCAGGCTCCGCTGACCGACGCCGCCGACGCCGTGAGATATCTCGATCGGCTCGCTGCCCTGGGTGGATACTTTGACGCCCTGCGGCGGCGCTATCTCCAGGCGAAAGCGGACGGTCGATATCCCACGGCATCGGGTATCGGTCAAGCGGTCGAACAGCTCGATGGGTATCTTGCCGGTGACCTGCGATCTGATCCGTTGCTGCGACCCCGACTGCCGCACGGCATTGCGAAAGATCAGTGGCGGGCTCAGGCAGAACAGATAATTGTCGACGTCGTACGCCCAGCGCTCGCCAAGTTACGCACGACCTGGGTAGAGCAGTTGCTGCCCGTTTCGCGGGACGGCGACCACGTTGGTCTTTCCAACGTGCCGGGCGGCGTCAAAGGGTACGAAGCGCTGGCACGACTCTATACAACCACGGACCTTTCCGCCGACGAGATTCACCGGATCGGCCTCAAGGAGGTGGAGAGACTGCGGGAAGAAGTCTGCTCCCGTGGCGCGGAAGCGCTAGCGATCTCCGGCGTCGTAACCGTGCTGCGCCGACTGCGGGATGATCCCGGTCTTCGCTTCCGCTCGGCCGACCAGATCCTTCGCCATGTAACTGATGCGTATCGCCGGGCAACCAACGCCTTGCCGCATTGGTTTCGGTCTTATCCTGCGTCCGAATGCGGCATCCATCCCATGGAGGTCGGTCAGGTGCGCACGGGCTCATCGGGTTACTACGTCTGGCCTTCGGTCGATGGAAGTCGTCAGGGTGCCTTCTGGGTCAACACTCATGAACCCCGTCAGCGCTCGCGCCTGAGCTACGAGGTGCTCACCTTCCACGAGACCGTCCCCGGCCATCATCTTCAAGCCAGCGCCAGTGCCGATGCTGACCTACCAGATTTTCGCCGGTATTGGCGCTCATCAGCGCACGCCGAAGGATGGGGCCTGTACGTCGAGCGTCTCGCCGAGGACATGGATCTCTACAGCTCCGCGCTGACTCGGCTCGGGATGGCCGCCGAGGCTATGCTCCGCGCGTGCCGGCTCGTGGTTGACACTGGCCTGCATCACCAAGGCTGGCCCAGGAGGCAGGCGATTAGGTATTTGCTTGAGAACACCGCTCAGCCGGAGATGATCGTGCGTTCGGAGGTCGACCGTTGCGTCGCGATGCCGGCCCAGGCACTCGGGCACACGATCGGTCAAATCCGCATTGAGGAATTGCGCACCCAGGCTAAGCGGTGGCTGGGTGCCCGATTTCAAATCGCCGAGTTTCATCACCGGCTCATCGCCGAAGGGTCTGTGCCAATCGATGTGCTGGGCGATGTGATCGCGGACTGGGTCGCCGCCGCCCGTTGAACATCGATAATCGTCGACTTATACGGCACCAGCAGGACCCTGGGTTGATCTGGCGGCCGAGGCGGCCAGCGCCTAATGCGACGAGCCGCGCCCAGCCACCCAGTCGAGGACCACGCCGTCGAGGACGTCGAGTGGCATCGATCCCTCTGCTATGAGGTGGTGGTGGAACTCAGCGATGTCGAATCGTGGTCCAAGCTGTTGCTGGGCGCGTTCGCGCAGCTCTTGCATGCGGATCTGGCCGATCGTGTAGGCCAGTGCCTGTGCCGGCATCGCGATATACCGGTCGACCTCGGCCTCGACGGTCATCGAGGGTTGGGCGGTGTTGTCGCGCAGATAGGCAACGGCTTGTTCCCGGCTCCAGCCGAGGTGGTGCAGCCCGGTGTCGACGACCAGCCGGGATGCCCGAAACGCCGCCTCCGCGAGTGCCCCGAGCCGTGACAGAGGCGAGCTGTACAGACCCATTTCGTCGGCGAGCTGTTCGACGTAGAGTCCCCAGCCTTCCGCGTGGGCGGAGGATCGGCGGTAGCGTCGAAAGTCGGGCTGGGTGGCCTCGGCGCCGAGGGCCGCCTGAAGATGGTGACCGGGCACCGTTTCGTGAAACGTCATGAC
>JBLNGJ010000616.1:0-8161 GCA_050264675.1 Micromonosporaceae bacterium | reverse complement strand
GCGATGTCGAGGTGTCCCGGCCCAACCCGGTCAACGCGATCGGAGTGCTGTCGCGGTCCGACGAGATCGGCGTGGGCCGCATCGACTCGATGGCCTCGGCCCGGCGCATCGCCGCCCGGCTGGCCACCGACGCCAACGTGCGTCGGGTGGTGCAGACCGTGGTGCCGGTGGCCGGCCTGCTGGCCGAGACGGCGGTGACGCTGACCGAGACCGAGGTGGCTCAGCTGCGCCGGGTCGCCGAACTGCCGGTCAAGGAGGCCGACGAGCTGCTGCTCTCGGCCGACCGGTTCGCCCAGCTGCGGCCCGAGCTGGGCCTCACGTCGATCGAGCGGGAGGCGCTGCTGGATCGCTTCGGGCTCTTCGGCATCCGCCTCGGCGCCGCGCTGCTGCGCCGCGGTGTCGCCTCGACCGCCACCGAACTGGCCCGGGAGCTGGCCGAGCGCAGCGGGCTGGGCGAGCTGCAGGACGTACTCGGCTCGCTCTTCTTCGAGCGTCGCGACGTACTCAAGAGCCGCTCGGCGCTGCTCGCGCTGGATGCGCTCACCCGGGCCGAGACCCGCCCGGGTAGCGCCGCGCTCGCCGCCGAGATCGAGGAGATCATCGCGTCCGCGCACCCCTTCAACGAGCTACGCGTGCTCTCCGCGGTGCGGGCCGGCTGGGTCGCCGGCAAGCCCGACGTGGTCACCGACCTCGAGCGCGTCATCGGCGGCGGCGGTGGCGCGCTGCACCTGCGCCTGCAGCTGGCGGCCGAAGCCTCGCCGGCCGACCTCACCGCGGCTGCGACGGCCGCGCTGCAACGCTGGCAGCGCCGGGCCGAGAATCCGCTGACCGCGCACGAGATGGTGATTGCGGCCCGGGTCGCGGTGCGCTCCTGCGAAGGCATGCTCGCCGACCTGGCCCGCACCGCATGACGCCTTCTGGGTGGATCGGGATGCGCCGCTCAACTGTCGGGCAGGTCGGCGTCGTCGCCGTGGTAGAGCCCCCGATCGTCGAGACCCTCATCGTCAAGATCGCTCACGTGGTGCGGGTCGGCCCCGGCGTCGGGCAGCGCCAGGTCGTCGAGGTCGGCTGGGTCGATCAGTCCGGCGGGCTGGGACGGGCCGCCGGCGTGGGTCAGCTCGGTGGCGGTCGGGTCGGCGCCGGCCCGCTCAGCGGCGGGTTGGTCGGCGCCGGGTTGGTCGCTGCCCGCGCCGAAGACGACCGCGGCCAGGCCGGCCCCGGCGGCGGCACCGGGACCGAAGTCACCGAGGCCGAAGTCAGAGAGGGCGGAGTCGCCGAGGGCGGAGTCAGAGAGGGCGGAGTCAAGGTCGCCGCCATCCCCGACCACCCCGTGGTCCAGCCCGAACCAGGCTACGGGGTCCTCCGGCGGCTCCTCGTAGGCGTCCACCGGCGGCGCGCTCGCGAGCAGGTCGAGCCAGCCTTCGGCGGCTGGGCCGACCTCCTCCCCGTACGGCACCGAGCTGTGCTCCATCACATAGGGCGCGAGGTGCTCGGCCACCGGTGGGGGTGCCGCGTCGGCGAAGCTGACCACCGCCTCGGCCACCAGGTCGGCCGGCAGGTCGGGATGACCCTGCGCGGACAGGTAGCCCTGCGGGTCGGCGGAGTGCGCCCGCCGCGCCTCCTCGTCACCGGTGAGCTCGGTGAAGACATCTCGCAGAGGACGGGCCCGGGTCATGGCTCCACTGTAGGAAGGCACCCCCGTGGGGCCGCGTGGGGGAAGTCCCCGTACCGTCCCCTAATCGCCGGCCCGGCCATTGACGGGCCCGGCGCGGCGTACGCACCATGCCCTCGGCAGGTTCCACCCCACCGACCATCGGAGCGGTCCTGATGTACGCACTCGGGATAGATCTGGGCACCACGTTCACCGCCGCCTCGGTGTGGCGCGACGGCCACGCCGAGATCGCGTCGCTGGGTAGCCGGGCCGCGGCGATCCCCTCGGTGGTGCTGCTGCGCGACGACGAGACGTTCATCACCGGCGAGTCGGCCGATCGGCGCG
The DNA here is from genome assembly GCA_050264675.1 of Micromonosporaceae bacterium. Taxonomy (GTDB): domain Bacteria; phylum Actinomycetota; class Actinomycetes; order Mycobacteriales; family Micromonosporaceae; genus JBLNGJ01. The sequence continues at coordinate 6,165 of JBLNGJ010000616.1, read as the reverse complement.
GTCTGAGCGAGCCGCACCGGGTGGCCCGGGAGTTCAAGCGCCGCCTCGGCGACACCACGCCGATCCTGCTTGGCGGCGTGCCCTACTCGGCCGAGGCGCTGATGGCCCGGCTGCTGCGGTCGGTGCTCGATGAGGTGACCGCCCGCGAGGGCGGCCCGCCGTCGGCGGTGTGCATCTGCCATCCGGCGAACTGGGGTCCATACAAGACCGACCTGCTGCGCCAGGCGGTGCGGCTGGCCGGGCTCGACGCCGGCCTGGAGCATCCGGTCCGCTACACCACCGAGCCGGAAGCGGCGGCGATCTTCTACGCGCGCCAGCAGCGCATCGACCCGGGCGCGGTCGTCGCCGTCTACGACCTGGGCGGCGGCACCTTCGACGCGGCCGTGCTGCGCAAGACCGCCGACGGCTTCACCATTCTCGGCCAGCCGGAGGGGATCGAGCGCCTGGGCGGCATCGACTTCGACGCGGCCGTCTTCAGCCACGTCGCGCGAGCCCTGGGCGGGCGGCTGGACGAGCTGGACGAGGACGACCCGGCCGCTATCGCCGCGGTGGCCCGGCTGCGGGAGGAGTGCGTACGGGCCAAGGAGGCGCTCTCGTCCGACACCGATGTGTCGATCCCGGTGCTGCTGCCCAACCTCTCCACCGAGGTCCGGCTCACCCGGTCCGAGCTGGAGGCGATGGTACGCCCGGCGCTGCACGACTCGATCGAGGCGCTCAAGCGGGCGCTGCGCTCGGCCGGGGTGACCGCCGACCAGCTGCAGGCCGTGCTCCTGGTCGGTGGCTCATCGCGGATGCCGATCGTGGCTCAGCTCGTCGGCGCCGAACTCGGCCGCCCGGTCGCGGTGGACGCGCACCCCAAGCACGCGGTCGCGTTGGGAGCAGCCCTGCTGGCCAGCGGTGCGACTGAGTCGGTCGCGGCCCCGGCGGCGGAGGAGTATCCGCCCGCGGTCGACCCGTTCGGCTCGGCTCAGCTCTTCCCCGTCGTCGACCCGCTGGCCCCGCCGCCGGCCGTCGTGATGCCACCCGCGTCCGAGACGGTGCCTGCGGGTGCGACGGTGCTCGGGGCCGGGATGCCGCCGGCCGGCGGACCGCCGGTCTTCGGGGCGGCCCGCCCGGTTCCGCCCGGGGGCACCGACCCGCGCAAGCGCACCCAGCTGCTGATCGCGGTCGGCGCCGGTGTGGCCGTGCTGCTCGCCACGGCCGGCATCGCGATCGCCATGTCCGGCAACTCGGGCGGCCCACCCGGTGGCAACGGGCCAACCTCGGCGGCCGCGGTCACCACGCCCGCCCTGCCCGCCGATGAGCAGTGCACCGACAAGATCAAGAGCAACCCGCGCTGGGTCTGCCTGACCAAGGCCACATTGGACGGTAAGCAGATCGTCATCGACTATGTCTCCAGCGACACCCCCTTCGACGTGTCCGGTGGGTTCCACCTGCACATCTACGGCACCGACGCGACCGGCACCAACCCACCCGACCGGATCATGGGGGCCCAGTCCCACCCGGCCGGCGACTGGTACGTGGAGGACAAGAACCCCTCGGTGCGCTCGGTGACCAGCACCGACTACAAGTCGGCGATCGGCACCGGCGCGAAGAAGGTCTGCGCCCGCATCGCCAACTCCCGCCACGAGCTCGTGGCCGACTCGAGCGGCGCCGGCACGTTCGGCACTGGTAACTGCGTGCCGATCACGGTGACCACCGGATGACCGCAGGCTGGCCGGACCGGCTCCGGCGCTTGGTTCGGCACGAGTGGACGGTGGCGAGCCTCGGTGCGCTGGCGCTCGCGGTCGTGATGACCTGGCCGACGCTGCGCCACCCGTGGCGCACCATCCCGCAGGACATCGGCGACCCGACGCTGCAGGCGTGGCAGATCGCCTGGGGTGGGCACGCCCTGCTGACCGACCCCGTGCACCTGTGGCACTCCAACACGTTCTACCCCGAGCCCTACACGTACGCGTACTCCGACACCCTGCTCGGTTACGCGCTCTTCGGGATGATCGGCGGCGGCCCCGGCGCGGCGGTGTTCCGCTACAACATCCTCTACGTGCTCCTGCACGCGCTCGCGTTCGTCGGGGCGTACGCGCTGGCGCGCCAGCTCGGCGCCGCCCGGGGCGGCTCGGCGGTGGCCGGCGCGGCGTTCGCGTACGCGCCCTGGCGCCTGGCCCAGGCCGGGCACATGCACGTGCTCTCCACCGGTGGCATCGCGCTGGCGCTGGCGATGCTGGCCCGCGGCCACGGCTGGTCGCTGCGCGAGGGCTACCGGCCCGACCGGGTCCGACCGGGCTGGGCGCTGGCCGGCTGGCTCGTCGCCGCGTGGCAGGTCACGCTGGGCTTCGGCATCGGCCTGCCCTTCGCGTACGTCCTCATTGGAGTGTGCCTGGTCGCCGCGGCCGGGTACGCCTGGTCGCGGTGGCGCCGCGGGACCCGGCCACCGTTCCCGGGCCGCCTGCTGCGGGCCGACCTCGCCGGCGGCGTGGTCTTCGCCGGGATCACGCTCCTCATGGCCCGTCCGTACCTGCAGGTGGTCGAGCTGCACCCGGAGAGCCGGCGCACGATCGAGTGGGTCGCGCTCTTCTCCCCGCCGCTGCGGGGCCTGTTCATCGCGCCGGCGGAGTCGTGGCTGTGGGGCGCGCGGCAGGCGGCCGAGCGGGCCACGCTGGGCTGGCCGGCCGAGATGACGCTGCTGCCCGGCCTGGTGGTCATGTGCCTGGCCAGCGCCGGGCTGTTCTTCTCGGTGTGGCGACCGCGCCACCGCGCGCTGCTGGTCACCGGGGTGGTGGTCAGCGCCGCGCTGGCGATGGGCACCCAGTTCGCCGGCGACGGCGATCCCGGTTATGCCACCCTGTTTCGCCTGTTGCCGGGCTGGGACGGGCTGCGGACCTCCGGCCGGCTGGTGGTGTGGACGACGCTGCTGCTGGCCGTGCTGGCGGCCGGCACGGTCACCGCGGTGACCGAGCGGGCCCGGGCCATCGGCTGGCGCGCACCGGCGGTCGTGCTCGCCACGGTGATCCCGCTCGCTTTCGTGCTCGTCGAGGGCGTCAACCGCACCCCGCACGTACCGGTGCCGGCCGAGCCGGCCGCGATGCACGGGGTGGCCGGACCGGTCCTGGTGCTGCCCAGCGACGGACTGTCCGAGCTGAGCGTGATGCTGTGGTCGACCGACGGCTTCCCGAAGATCGTCAACGGGCTGGCCTCGTTCACGCCCGCCAGCCAGCAGGAGACCCGCGACGCCGCCATGTCCTTTCCGGACCCGGCCAGCGTCGGATACCTGCGCGCGCACGGCATCCGCACGGTGCTGGTGGTGCGCCAGTGGCTGCCCGGGACGCCGTGGCAGGAGGTGCTGAGGCGTCCGGTGGACGGCCTCGGCATCACCCGGGAGGACTTGCCCGACGCGGTCGTCTTTCACCTCTCCTGACGCCCCGGTCGGCCGATCGTGAACCCGTGGTGGGCGCTTGGTCGCGTCCGGAATCTGACGAAAAGGTAGTCCTAAGTGGTACGCCAGAGCCGGTAGAGTCAGCGCGCCGAACGTTGCGGCGCCGGAGCGAGAGCCAGACCGAGGCGGTCGTCATGTCCACACCGAGCGGGGCCGGCCCTTGGCTGAAGGCCGCCAAGAGGACCACTGTGGCCAAGAAGACGGCCGTCGCTAAAACCGCGCCGAAGAAGCCGGCTGCGGCTAAGACGGCCGCGGCCAAGAAGGTGACCGCGGCCAAGAAGGTGACCGCGACGAAGAAGGCGGCGCCGGCGAAGGTCAGCGCCAAGGGGACGCCGGCGAAGAAGGCGGCGCCGCCGAGCACCGCCGCCAAGATGGCCCCGGCCAAGACGGCCCCGGCGAAGAAGGCTCCGGCCAAGAAGACCACGGCGGCCAAGGCGACGGTGGCCAAGCGGGTCGTCACGCCCAAAAAGCAGCCCCAGGAACCGATCAAGGTCAAGCCGCGGCCCAAGATCACTGCCCGGAAGGCGCGGAAGGCCTAGTGGGGGAGCCGGCCGCCGAACGGGAGTCCGCCGGTGATCTGACCGCCGCGCGCGAACTGGTCCGCAGCGCCGCGCGCTGGTTCATCGCCGGGCTCGGTGCGATCGGCGTCGTGCTGGTGGCCGGCAGCCAACTGTCCAGTGTGGGCGCACTGCCGGCCGGCTCGGCCCGGCTCTACCTCGCCATCGGCGGCGTCGTGATCGGGCTGCTCGCGATCCTGTGGGCGATGTGGCGGGTGGTCGACGTCCTCGCCGGCTGGCGGTGGACGTTCGAGGCCGTGGTGGCCGAGTGGACGGCCACCGAACGGCGGCCGCGCGGGCGGTGGCGCCAGCGGCGTAGCCGGGCCCAGCATCCGGTGGGCTGGTTCCTGCGCGAGGCGCCGACGGCGCTGGGCGGCTTCGCCTCACCGATCGAGATCAAGAAGCTCTACGACGAGTCTCAACCCGGCCGGGCCGGGCTCGACGATCTGGTCGAACTGATGGACGAGCTGCTGGACAAGGCGGCCACCGTCCACCTGGAGTCACGCTTCCGGGCGCTGCGGCGCCAGATCGCCGGCGGCGTGCTGGTCGGTGCGGCCGGCATCATCCTCTTCGCCTGGGCCGCCAACCCGGCCATCCCGGAGCAGCCGGCCCCGTCACTGCGCAACGCCGACCTGCGCGGCGCCGACCTGCGGGGGGCGTCGTTGCGCAACGCCGATCTCACCGGTGCCGACCTGACCGGCGCGAACCTGCTCGACGCCGACCTGCGTGGGGCGCGCATCGACGACGTGATCTGGGCGAACACGACCTGCCCGGACGGCTCCGACAGCGACGCGACCGCGCGCCCGGACGCGCAGGGCCGGCTCGTGGGCGGCACCTGCGAGGGGCATCTGAGCCCGGCCGGATAGCGGTCAGGCCGCCGGCGCGCCGAGACCGGCGAGGGCCAGCGCGAGCGCGACCGGGCGGGCCCGTTCCGGTGTCCACTCGTGACGGTGGCGCAGGTGCACGTACCCCCAACAGACGGTGTTGAAGACGGTGTCGGCCAGATCGTCCACAGTGAACCCGTGCGTGGTCAGTGTGCCGTCGTCGTGGCCGGCGCGTAGCGCCGCGGTGAACGGGTCGAGGAAGCTGAACGCGCGTCCGGTCACGTCGAGCACGCGGTCGGCGGCCTGATGGAAGACGTCGTCGGAGACGGCGAGCAGGTGCAGGTGGCGGTCGGCAACGTGGAGCAGCGCCGCCAACGCTTCACGCAACCGCTCGGCCCCGGTGCCCGCCTCGGCCATCGCCGGCCACATCGCGTCGCGGTAGTCACGGGTCAGCCGGGCGAGCAACCCGTCGATGAGCGCCTCCTGGGTGACACCCTGCCGCCACAGGGTGACCCGGGACTTGCCGGCCGCCTCGGCGACCCGCTCCAGCGTCAGGCCGGCGAACCCGTGCTCATCCAGGACCGCCACGGCGGAGTCCAGCAGCCGATCGTCCACACCGGAAATCTACCACAGCAGTAAACGTCTAGGTTGCATGAATGCAACGTTTATGTTTCACTCGGGCCGTTGGCGAAGTCGAGGAGAGGAGCAGGGTGATGACGGGGACAACCTCGAACGGGTCGGCCCAGAAGGGTCCGCTGCACGCCGGCGTGACCGGACTGCTCGCTGCGATAAGGACCGAAGAGTGGGTGTTTGCTCGGTCGCTGTGCCCGAGCCAGCTCGAGGAGGCCGGCACGCCCGCGGCGCCGTCGATCAAAGAGCTGGTGGCCCGGGCGTCAGCCGCGCGGCGTACTGCAACGAAGCTGTTGCGTACGGTCGGCCACGGTGGCGAGGCGGACGGGTGCGAAGAGCCCGGCGAGCCCCGACTGGGCACGTGGGTCGAGGTGCACCGCGACGCACACGCGGCGATGAGCGACCTGTGGGCAGCGGTCGAGCAGGTCAGCGAGGACCAGCTCACCGCCGACGCCGGGCCGCCGCGCAGCCATCCGCAGTACCTCTGGCGGGACGTGATCAACCTGGCCGTCCGCGGCCCGTTCCACAGCTACGCCGACTGGCACCTACGGGCCGGCCGTGTGCTCGGCTCGCTGGCCGTGCTGTCCCGGTGGTACGAGGCGGTGCGCGGCCCCGACCTGCCGACCAAGGTGCGCTCGGACGCCAGCTACGACCTGGCCTGCGGGCTTGCCCGGGTTGGCCGGCTGGACGCGGCGATGGAGTACCTGCCCGACGCGTTCAC
>JBLNGJ010000615.1:0-3507 GCA_050264675.1 Micromonosporaceae bacterium | reverse complement strand
GACATCGGGCTGGCGAGGTCTCGCTACCGTCACCGTGTGCCCTCGAATCTTGAGTGTCTCGGTCTCGGCGTGGCCGACCAGGCCGAACTGGAGCGTCTGCTCGGAGTTGCCGTGGCCGCCGCTCGGCCGCTGGGGGAGGTCGACGGCGTCTCCGTGCTGCGCTGGGAGGATCCGAGCGGCGCCCGGTTGATCATGTCAATGCAGGGCGGGCAGCTGCTGGATCTGCTCCCTTCTTACGCGGGCACGCCGGGCGCCCAGCTGGCCAACGTTCGGGTGGCCTCCGACGAGGTGGCCTTCGCCGACGTGATGGAGGGCGACGAACAGGTCACCATGCTCGCCCTGGAACTCGAGCAGCGGCGCCTCCTGCCCGCCGAAGGGGTGGCGGCGGCGAGCGCGACCGTGGTGGCGCTCGGCGTCGATGTCACCGTGCACGCGGACGAGGAGGCTTTCGCCGCCTCCGACGCGAGCCTCCTGCAGGATCCCGGTGAGGACGGCCCGGGCGAACCACCGCCGCACTTCGCCGAGCAGGGATGGTCCTGGCCGCCGCGGATGGCGGCCGAGTCGTTCATCTCCTACGGCGTCTTCGGCGCGGCCGAGGACGCGCAGGCGTACGCCCGCCTCATCGGCACGGTGCAGCACGCCCGCCGCCTCCGGGTGGACGCGACGGGGCAGGATTTCCTGTCCGCGCGCGTGCGGACCGCGGGCTTCGAGGTCGATCTGTGCCTACCGCCCGGCGAGCACAACCTCCAACCGGGCAACGTCATCGGCGGCACCGTGTTCCTGGTCGGGTCGCTGGCCTGACGCGTCGGTCAGGGTCGGTCAGCGGCCTGGCCGGGCCGGGAGGTAGCCCTCGAAGATGATGTTGTCCGCGAACTGACGTGCCCGCCGCTCGTCGGCCGGTGACCGGACGGTCCACACCAGAACCGGCAACCCCCGACGCCGGCGCCGGCTCACTGCGACGGCCGGCAGGCCCTCCAACTGGTAGACGATGAAGTCCGGCTGGCTCAGGCCGTTGAGGGCCATGCTCCGCAGCATCACCCGCCCGACCCGGGAGACCCGCGCGCCGTCCAGGTCGATGTCGCGAAAGAGGCCGGAAATCTGTCCGCGAAGAATCTCCGGCGCCTGCAGCCGGAAGTACCGCATCGACATCGGGTTGAACGACTGGACCGCGACGGTGCCGTGGTAGCCGCGCACCAGCGACAGCACCCGGGGCTCGAGGGCACCCACCGTACCGACGTTCTTGATCTCGATAAGCACCGGCACCCGTCCGTCGACGAGCTCGAACACCTCGGCGAGCGTGGGCACGTGTTGATCCGTCCCGAAGAGCCGCGCTCGGCGGATCTGCGCGTACGCCATCGACCGGACCAGGCCCGGCTCCCCGGTCAGGTGGACGAGATCCCGGTCGTGCACCACGGCCGCCTCACCGTCGGCGGTGAGCTGCACGTCGAGCTCGATCGGGTAGCCGTATCGGCAGGCCCGTTCGAAGGCGGCGAGGGAGTTCTCCGGGCAACTGGCGTCGTGCAGGCCCCGATGGGCGATCGGCCAGGTGGCGATCCAGTCCAGCTCGGGGCGCATAAAAGCCAACCTAGCCTGACCGCGGATCCGGTTAAGATCGCGCATGCCTGCGGCCCGACATGTCGTGCTCGATCCGATGACCCCGGACGAGTTTGCGCCCTATCTCGAAGCATTGATCGTCGCGTACGCGCAAGAAAACGTGGAGACCGGTCGCTGGTCGGCCGAGCAGGCGGTGGCGCAGTCCCGGGCGAACATCTGCAGTCTGCTGCCCGAAGGGCTGGACACGACCAACCACTATCTCTGGGTGGCTCGCGACGCGGGCGTGCCGGTCGGAGTGCTGTGGATCGGGCGGGAGCCGTGGGGTGCGTCGACCCAAGCCTATATTTTTGACCTTGAGGTACGCGCAGAGCGGCGCGGCCAGGGGTACGGGCGGGCCATCATGGCGGCCGCCGCGGAGCAGTCCCGCCAGCTCGGCGCCACCAGCATCGGGTTGCACGTGCACGGCCCGAACGCGATCGCCCGCGCCTTGTACGCCTCCCTCGGCTATCGGGAGACCGACGTCACCATGCGCCTGGATTTGTGAGCTCTGATCACCGGTGACGGCGGAGTCTGGTCGAACCGTTGCGGCCGATCCCGCCTGACCCCGGATACAGTTTTCGTTGACCCCCCAACGCGTCGCGGACGAGGAGCCCCCCTTGGCGACGGCCCACCTATGGTTTGATCCGATCTGCCCGTGGAGCTGGCTCACCTCCCGCTGGTTGCTGGAGGTCGAGACCGTCCGCGATGTCACCGCCCGGTTCCACGTGATGAGCCTTGCCGTGCTCAACGAGGACAAGCCACCCCGCGCCGACGGCTACGACGAGGCGCTGCGAGAGTCGTGGGGTCCGCTGCGGGTGCTCACCGCGGCCGACCTCAGCTTCGGGCCCGATGCGGTGCGGCACCTCTACAGCTCGATCGGCGGGCTGATCCACCAGGAACGCACACCGATCAACCGCGATCTGTACGCATATGCGCTCGCCCGGGCCGACCTGCCGCACTCCCTGGCGAACGCGGCCACCGACTCGTTCTACGACCACTCCGTGCGGGAGAGCCACGCCCAGGCGGCGACCCAGACCGGAACCGACTGCGGCACGCCGGTGCTGCAGCTCGGTCGCCCCGACGGCGGCACCGCCGCCTTCTTCGGTCCGGTGGTGACCCCTTACCCGCGCGGTGAGGCGGCCGGTCGGCTGTGGGACGCGGTCGCTCTCGCCGCCGCGACCGACGGCTTCTTCGAGCTCAAACGGACCCGAACGATCGGTCCTGACCTCACCTGAACCGACCCGGGCCCGGGGCCGGAATAAGGTGTGGGCATGGCAGCTGGTCCTGGCTCGGTGACCAGCGAGCCGTCGACCGACCCGCCGCGCTGGAGCACCGAACAGGTGCTTGCGTTGGTCTCGGATGCATCCTCCCAGCAGGGTGCGCGCGCGCTCGCCACGCCGTCGCGCTGGCGGGAGGCCGGCAGCCGACCGCCGGCGCTGTGGGGACTGTGCCAGGGCAGCGGCGCGAAGCCGTATCAGACCTGTGTGGACCTGGCCGGTCCGGCGTACCGGTGCAGCTGTCCGAGCCGGAAGTTCCCGTGCAAGCACGCGCTGTCGTTGATGCTGATGTGGTCGGCCGGGCGGATCGAGGACGCGCAACCGCCCGACTGGGTAAGTGAGTGGCTCGCCTCGCGGACGGCTCGGGCGACGGCCGCACCGAAGGCCGCGCCGACGCCGAAGGTGCCGGATGCCCGCACGGTGCAGCGGCGGGAGGAGCGGGTGTCCGCCGGCCTGGCCGAGCTCGACCGGTGGCTCACCGACCAGGTGCGCCAGGGCATCACCAGCCGGGCCGATTACGACCACTGGGATGGCATGGGCGCGCGCCTGGTCGACAGCCAGGCCCCCGGACTCGCCTCGGCCGTGCGCCGCCTGGCCTACGTCGCCGGTGCCCCCGATCGGTTGCTCACCGAGCTGG
>JBLNGJ010000614.1:0-2734 GCA_050264675.1 Micromonosporaceae bacterium | reverse complement strand
ACGTCTACGCGTTCGGCAGCGTGGTCGCGCGATGGACCGGAGCCGGCTGGACCGCGGAAGCCACCGTGCCAGGACTGCTGAGTGACGCCGCCGCGACCGGGGCGTCAACGGTCTGGATGGTTGGCTACCGGTACGACCCGAACCTGGCCCAGTTGCGGACCCTGGGGATGCGAACGACCAACGGATGACGCATCCGTCGCGCGCCGAGGGGCGGGCCCGTGGAGACGACCAGGGACCCGCCTCTATGGTGGACCGATGGCGTCGGTCAAGCAGATCCAAGTCACCTTCGACTGCGCAGAACCTGAGCGCGTCGCTCGTTTCTGGTGCGAGGTGTTGGGGTACGTCGTACCGCCGCCGCCGGAGGGGTTTGCTACTTGGGACGATTTCGATCGCTCGCTGCCGCCTGAGCATCAGGGTTCATGGTTCGCATGCGTTGATCCCTCAGGTGTGGGCCCGCGACTGTTCTTCCAGCGCGTTCCCGAAGGCAAGGTCGTCAAGAATCGGCTGCATCTTGACGTGCGGGTCGGCACCGGGCTCGTGGGTGAAGAGCGCCTGGCCGCACTCGAGGCCGAATGCGCACGACTGGTCGCGCTCGGCGCGGTACGCGTGCGACTACTGCCTGCCGATGGCGACAACGAGTCGTGCCTCGTGATGCAGGACATCGAGGGCAACGAGTTCTGTCTCGACTGAGCAACCGCGCGTCGTGGCGATGCCGCCTGGTCAGGCAATTCGTCGATTAACGACCTCCCGAGTTGACGGCCGTCGATGGGAATCGGCTTCTGACCTGGGTGGGCCTAACATGGCACAAAACGAACCACATTTCCGCAGCTCAGGGGCCCATTGTCACTATCACGGCCGTCCAGAAACGGACAAAATGAGCCGTCACGATCACGGGGCTCCGGTCGGCTCTACTAAGAACGCCCGCCCACCGAGGCCCATGATCCAGTTACACGATCTGCCGATGGGGCGCGTCTGACGGTGGTTCTGTCGTGGTCCCGGCCGTCGTCTCGTCCAGCGGATCCGGTGGGGTCGGTCGTTGGCAATGGGCCAGTTCTCGCGCTGCTACCGTACTTCGGCATGACCCGTGCGTGGCTGCGTTCGTCCTGGTGACGTTGGGCCGTGCCATTCCACGCCTACGGCCCGTCGGTTGACGACATCGAGCTCCTCGACGCCCTGCGCCGAGGCGACGACCGCCCCCAGCGGCCAGACTAGCCGTTCTGGTGGGCCTGCTGGCGTACCACCTGGCTGAGTGCGTTTCAGACGATCCGCACCATCGCGCCTCGATGCTGTTGGGCGTCGGCGAACTGGACGGGGGCACCCCGAGAGTGGTTGCGTGACCCGCACCCCGGCGTGCGGGTATGCGCTGCGCTCGCCCCAGCATGGCCGACGATCCCGATGCGACGGCAGTGCTGCTCGTGGAGGCGACCCGGAACCCGGCCGTCATCGACATGTCGGCATTGGAGGGCATGATGGCGCTCACCGACTTGCCCCACGCGGCGGCCGTGGTCGCCGAGCGTCTGTGCCGCAGCATCGGCGATATCGAACGCCTTCTGCCGGCGGCGATCGCGTCGGTCCCGTACGGCTCGACGTACCTCGACGTTGGCGAGGAACATCGGACGCAGGCCGCCCTATGCGAGCCGTACCTGCGCGTGGTTCTCCCCAGCGGCCTGCCGTCGCCGTCCGCGGCCACGCCCGGGTAGCGCCGACTCGCCGCAGAAGTCGCCCAGCACGATCCCGCCTGGGAGCGTGAGTTCCAAGCGTTGTCGCCCCGGGACCGCTACCTCGCATCACGAGACGCCCACGCCTGGGACGCGACGTTCTCACGCCTAGACCTACCGAGTGACCGGCCCGCCAGGCAGACCGTGGCCGGCCTCGCCTGAGCCACTCCGTCTGGCCTTGATCTATCGCCACATCATGGCGAGCAGCGCGCGTTCAGCATCGGTGCCCGGCCGCCGCTCGAGTTCCACCAGGTGCCGTCGGTGACATCGTCGAGGCCAACCTTCGGTCAAGCGAAGCCTCTGGTCTGATGCTCGGCGGCTGGCGCGCCGGCTTCGCTCGATCTTTGGTGTCGCGTCCGCAAGCTTGGGCACGCATTGTGGGTTGCGCAGCGACGACGCCGCTCGCATCTTCATCGATTTACCGCCCACAACCTCGCTGAGCCCTCAGGCTTGAGGATGGGCCGACCTCGGCTGGAGGTTCGTCCGAGACGACGTGCCTCCGTCGAAAATGATTCCCGTTGTCGCTGAACGATTACGAGCCCGGGTCGGCGTTTTCCGGGTCCATCGGCCGGACCACCGACGAGTCGACACCCGCGTGGCCCAGGTCGGTGCGTGCTGTGCCGGGTGCCCCGAACGTCCTGATCATCGTGTTGGATGACACCGGCTATGGACAGCTTGGTTGTTATGGCAGTCCAATCGCGACCCCGAACATCGACGGGCTGGCCGCCGGAGGACTTCTCTACACGAATATGCATACGACGGCCTTGTGTTCTCCGTCGCGGTCGTGCGTCGTCACCGGCCGCAACCACCACGCCAACGCGATGGCGGGGATCAACGAGATGGCGACCGGCTACCCGGGCTACAACGGGCTGGTGCCGTTCGAGAACGGGTTCCTGTCGGAGATGCTGCTCGAGCACGGCTACAGCACGTATATGGTCGGCAAGTGGCATCTGATCCCTTCGAGCCAGGAGACGGCGGCGGGCCCGTATGACCGGTGGCCGCTGGGGCGCGGGTTC
>JBLNGJ010000613.1:0-2905 GCA_050264675.1 Micromonosporaceae bacterium | reverse complement strand
GGGGGCGGTCGCCTCGACCACGTGCCAGATCCCGGAGCGGTCCTGAGCCGCATCGCCCTCGCGGTGGCGGGCGGCCACCCGGACGCCGGCCGCGTGCAGGCCGTCCACCGTGGAGAGTTGGTTGGTCGGTATCCACCCGGGGTAGCCGTTCGGGTCGAGCGAGCTCGGTTGGCCCAGCGCCACCACGCGGGCCCACTCGCCGCGCAGCTCCAGCACGCGTACCCGCTCGCCGAGCAGAAGCTGGGTGAGCGTACGCCCGGTCAGGTCGGCGATGTCGGCGCCGCTCATGCTCTGCACCCAGTCCCGCGGGCGGGCGGGCACGGCCAGGGCCGGCTCGTCAACCGGGCGCACCCGGTCCGGGGCGGTCCACAGTGTGCCCACGGCGACACAGACCACGGCTTCCTCGCCGGGCGTCGGCGCCGGCTCGCTCATCGCGAGCAGAGATCCCAGGCTCGGTCCCATCACTCACTCCCGAACGCGATCCCGCCGATGCCCAGGCCGGGCTGATCGGGCAGGACGAGGTAGCCACCGTCGTAGGTCGGCCCACCCCGCACCGGCGAGGCGGTCAGCCATCACGCGGCGTCGAGGTCGCTGACGCTGGAGGTACCGTACGCCGCGACGAGACTCGCCCCGGCGCCGACCCCGACCAGCAGCCTAGGCGATCGCCACCGGCCCGGTCGTCCCGGTGACGGCCCACCCGCCGGCCTGGCGCACCACCACGTAGGTGAACCAGGTGGCGCCCAGGCAGGCGACGAACCCGTTGATGGCGACCTCGACCCGGTCGGGGCCGCCTCGGGGCGGGCCCACCGTGATGAGTACGCCGCCGTCGCGCACCCGGGCACAGCCATCGACCGTCTCGATCACCTGGGACCGGTCGCTGACAAACTTGACCGGCAGCACGTCGGCCAACGCCGCCCGGATGGCGGCCTGCTCAGTGGCGGTGATCGGCTCACCCGTCCGCGGCCCGCTCATCGGGTCGCCCGCGCTTGGGTCGGTATGGTCGAGCATCCAGACCGAGAGGAACGGGGGCACATCGGAGAACGAGTTGTCCGGGGTGGTCAGGTAGCGGCGCAGCATCGCCGAGAAGATCTCCACCCGGGCGGCCGAGCTGAGGTTGGCCACGCCCTTGGGGGTGGTGCTGGGCGGGCTCTGCGTGTCTTCACCGCCGGGCGGGGTCGATGCGCCGGCGCCCGACGGGCTGATGCCCGGGCCGCCTGGTCCATTGAGTCCTCGTGCGCATCCGGCCAGCGCGACCAGAACGAGGACGCTGCCCACGATCATCCGGCGCATGGTGCCTCCTCGTGTCCCGGGCGGGTCTGACTCTGGGCATCCCACCTGACGGTACGACGGGGCGCCGTGCGCTACGGTTCCGGCCGAGGGGGAGGGGGTTCGAACGTGTCGCTGGGTCTGGTGAACGCGGCCAACGCGCGCGATCTCGGCGGCCACGTCAGCGCTGACGGGCGTCGGGTGCGCCACCGCGTGCTGTACCGGGCGGATGCGCTGCACCGGCTCACCGAGGCCGACGTGACCGCGGTGGGCGCGTTGCGGCTGGCCAGCCTCATCGACTTTCGTCACCCGCACGAGGTCGAGCTGGTCGGGCCGGACCGGCTGCCCGAGCCGCCGCCCCGTCGGGTGGTGTCACTGCCCCTCTTCAACGCCGAGCACGATGTGTTCACCACGGTCACCGCGGTGCTCAACGGCGCGGGCGGCGAGGCGTCGGTGACCGCGCTGCGGGACGGCGGGCCGGTGCTCGCGATGCGTGAGCTCTACCGGTGGTTCGTCGAGGCACCGGTGGCCCGCCAGGTCTTCGGAGCCGCGCTTCGGTTGATCGCCGATGAGGACGCGCTTCCGTTGCTGTTTCACTGCACCGCGGGCAAGGACCGCACCGGATGGCTGGCCACGCTGGTGCTCAGCGCGCTCGGCGTGGATCGGGCTGCGGTCACCGACGATTACCTGCGCACGAACGACCTCAACGCGTCGAACATCGCGTACGTGCTGGCCACCCTGGCCGGGCGGATCGATGATCCCGGGCTGCTGATCCCGTTGCTCCAGGCCCGGCATGAGTACCTGGACGAAGCGTTCGCCGCGGCCGAGCGCCGTTACGGCAGCATCGAGGGGTATCTCACCGGCGGACTCGGGCTCGAGCCCGAGATTCTCGACCGGCTGCGGGCCAACCTGCTGGAGTGATGCTCCGACGGCCGGTCACAGCTGGGCGCGATCGGCCCAGCTGGCGGCCGCGACCCGGGCGAGCAGCTCGCACGCATCCGGGTCGGCCAGTGGTGTGGTCGTGCACACCACGAGCAGGTAGGGCGGCGCATCGTCGGGGAACACCACCCCCGCGCCGTGGCGTACGCCGGTGACCCAGCCGTTCTTGTGCGCGATCCGGGTCCCCGGTGGCAGGCCCGCGGCGAGGTCCTCCGTGCACTCCTGGGCCAGCAGGCAGTCGAGCATCGCCTGGCCCGCCTGGGCTGGCGCGAGCGCGGCGGCGCCAGTCGCGATAGCGCCGAACAGTGCGGCCAGGTCGGCGGCGGTGACGAGATTGGTGATGCCCGCCTCCCGCGCGGCCGCGTCCTCGATGCCCCGTCCGACCACGCTGTCCCGGGCGCCCACGGCCGCCCACACCTGCGCCGCCGCCGCCGTACCGACCAGGGCCAGCACATGGTTGGTGGCCAGGTTCGACGACCGTACGATCATCCGCTGCGCCAACCACCGCGGCGTGGCCGTGCCGCCGACCCGCTGCCACACCGCGTCGTCGTTGTCCTCGGCCTGGTCGCATCCGAACGCCGGCGCGCCCGGCACCGCCGACTCGAACCGGTTACGCACCGGGATCTCGGCGTCCAGATCGATCCGGCCCGCCTCGGCCGCCCGGTGCAGCGCGGCCAGCACGGCCACCTTCATCGTGCTC
>JBLNGJ010000612.1:0-5572 GCA_050264675.1 Micromonosporaceae bacterium | reverse complement strand
TAATACGGTGCCCGTGCTTTCCTCAAACCTCCACGACGAAGGGGACGATCATCGGACGGCGACGGTAGGTCTCGTTTACCCAGCGCCCCACCGTGCGCCGGACCACCTGCTGCAGCTGGTGCGGGTCGGCGATGCCGTCGGCCGCGGCCCGGTCGAGCGCCTCGGTGATGAGCGGCACCACATCGTCGAAGACGGCGGGGTCGTCGGAGAAGCCCTTGGCCGAGACGGTGGGCCCACCGACCACCTTGCCGGTGACGGAGTCAACCACGACCGTCGCGGCGATGAACCCGCCGTCGCTGAGGATGCGGCGCTCGGTGAGCAGTGACTCGCCCACGTCGCCCACGGCCAGACCGTCCACATAGATGTAGCGGCAACGGACGTGGCCGACGATGCGGGCCACTCCGTCGACCAGGTCGACCACGTCGCCGTCCTCGCAGAGCACGATGCGTTCGGTCGGCAGGCCGGCCTCGAGCGCCAGGCGCGCGTGGGCGCGCAGGTGGCGCCACTCCCCGTGCACCGGCATGAAGTTGCGCGGCCGCACCGCGTTGAGCAGGTAGAGCAGCTCACCGGCGGGCGAGTGACCGGAGACGTGCACCTTGGCCACGTCCTTGTGTACGACGAAGGCACCGGCCCGGGAGAGCTGGTTGATGACCCGGTAGACGGCCGTCTCGTTGCCGGGCACCAGAGAACTGGCGAGCACCACGGTGTCGCCGGACTCCACGGTCACGTGGCGGTGGTCACCCACGGCCATCCGCCCGAGCGCGCTCATCGGTTCGCCCTGCGAGCCGGTGGACATCAACACGATCTGGTTGGGCGCCAGCGCGGTGGCCTCGTCCAGCCCGATGACAAGGTTGCCGGGGATGCGCAGCAGGCCCAGGTCGCGGGCGATGCCCATGTTGCGCACCATCGACCGACCGATGAAGGCCACCTTGCGGCCGTGCGCATCGGCCGAGTCGAGCACCTGCTGCACCCGGTGCACATGCGAGGCGAACGAGGCGACGATGATGCGGCCGGTCGCCTTGGCGAAGATGGCGTCGAGCACCGGCCCGATCTCGCGCTCCGGGGTGACGAACCCGGGCACCTCGGCGTTGGTGGAGTCGGAGAGCAGCAGGTCGACGCCGGCCGCGCCGAGGCGGGCGAAGCCGGGCAGGTCGGTGAGGCGCCCGTCGAGCGGGAGCTGGTCCATCTTGAAGTCACCGGTGTGTAGCACGGTGCCGGCCGGCGTGCGGATGCAGACCGCCAACGCGTCCGGGATGGAGTGGTTGACCGCGAAGAACTCGCACTCGAACGGCCCGAGCCGCTCGGTCTGTCCTTCATGGACGGTCAGCGCATACGGCTCGATGCGCCGCTCAGCGAGCTTCGCCTCGACCAGCGCCAAGGTGAACTGCGAGCCGACCAGCGGAATATCGGACTTGTGGGCGAGCAGGTAGGGCACCGCGCCGATGTGGTCCTCGTGCCCGTGGGTCAGCACGATCGCCTGGATGTGGCCCAGGCGGTCGAGCAGCCCGGAGAAGTCGGGCAGGATCAGGTCGACGCCGGGCTGCTCCATGTCGGGGAAGAGCACTCCACAGTCGACGATGAGCAGCTTGCCCGCGTATTCGAACACGGTCATGTTGCGACCGATGGCGCCGAGCCCACCCAGCGGGGTCACCCGCAGACCGCCCTCCGGTAGCGGCGGCACCGGCGCCAGCGTGGCGGCATCCGTCACCGGTACGGCTCCCGTTCCGGCAGCGACACACCGGCCGCCGCGCAGTCGGCCCGCAGCTCGGCAATCTCGTCATCGGTGGCATCGACCAACGGCGAGCGGACCGGGCCGGCCGGCAGACCGAGCAGGTTCAGCGCCGCCTTGGTGGTGATCACACCCTGGGTCCGGAAGAAGCCGTAGAAGATCGGCAGCAGCTCGTGATGGTGGCGCAGCGCTTCGGCCACGTCGCCGCGCTCGTACGCCTCGATCATGGCCTTGGTCGGCCGGCCGAAGAGATGGGTGACCACGCCGACCACGCCGACCGCACCGACGGAGAGGAACGGCAGCGTGTTGCGGTCATCGCCGGAGTAGTACGCGAGCCCGGTGCGCCGGGTCACCCAGGACGTCTCGGCGATCTCGCCCTTGGCGTCCTTGACCGCGACGATGCGCGGATGCTCGGCGAGGCGGCACAGCGTCTCGGTGGCGATCGGGGTGCCGGTGCGGCCGGGGATGTCGTAGACCATCATCGGCAGGCCGGTCGCGTCGGCCACCGCGGTGAAGTGCCGCACCAGCCCGCTCTGCGGGGGTCTGTTGTAGTACGGGGTGACGACCAGCAACGCCGACACGCCGACCTTCTCAGCGGCCCGGGCGAGCTCGATCGTGTGGTGTGTGTCGTAGGTGCCGACGCCCGCGATCACCGTCGCCCGGTCGCCCACCGCCTCGAGCACCGCCCGCAGCAGCGTCTCCTTCTCCGCGTCGCTCGTGGTCGGCGACTCACCGGTGGTGCCGTTGATGACGAGCCCGTCGTTGCCTTGCTCGTCGACGAGGTAACGGGCCAGGTTCGCCGCGCCTTCGGCGTCGAGCGAGCCGTCCGGACGAAACGGGGTGACCATCGCGGTCAGCAGCCGACCGAACGGCCGGCGGGAATCGGCAGCCTGCGTCATAACCACAACCTAGCCCCACCCCGACATGATCATACAGTCTCGCCGACCGTTGTTATGACATCGGCGCTCAACGATGGAATCCGGGTCCGGATCGTTCAGGACTCGACCGCGTACGGGCTGGCCGCCACCTCGGTGCCGTCGGCCAGCGGGCTGATCGTGAAGTCGCCGAAGACATTGGGCGCAACGCGCTGCAGCTGGCGCAGGCACTCCACAGCGAGCGCCCGGATCTCCACGTCGGCGTGCTCGCTGGCCCGCATGGCGATGAAATGCCGCCAGGCACGGTAGTTGCCGGTGACCACGATGCGCGTCTCGGTGGCGTTGGGCAGCACCGCCCGGGCGGCCTGCCGGGCCTGCTTGCGGCGCAGCGTGGCGTTCTCCACCTCGGCGAAGCGTCGCTCCAGGCCCTCCAGCAGCTCGGTGTAGGCCCGCACGCTCGCCTCGGTGGCCGCCACGAAAGCCTTGTGCAGCTCCGGATCTTCGGCGATGACGTCCGGCTCGACCATCGCCGCCTCGCGCTCGGGCACGTAGCGCTGGGAGAGCTGGGAATAGGAGAAGTGACGGTGCCGGATCAGCTCGTGGGTCAGCGACCGGGACACCCCGGTCAGATAGAAGCTCACCACTCCGTGCTCGAGCACCGAGAGGTGGCCCACCTCCAGGATGTGGCGCAGATAGCCGGCGTTGGTGGCGGTGGACGGGTTGGGCTTGGTCCAGCTCTGGTAGCAGGCCCGCCCGGCGAACTCGGCCAGCGCCTGCCCGCCGTCGGCGTCGGTGCTCCAGGCGACGCCGTTGAGGAGCTCCGGCTCGGGCGGCGCGAACTGCGTCCAGGCGATCAACCGCACATCCGGCCGCGCGATGTCGGGCATGGCAATCCTCCCTGTGCGCCTTCGACCCTAGCCGGCGACCCTAGCCGGCCCGGTCATCCCACCCGGCTTCACCACGCCGGGCCGGAGACGATGCGCACATAGGCGGGCGGTGCACCGCGCCGAAAGGCGTCACGATGGCTTGACATGATGTCGCACATGACGCCACAATGGCGTCATGGAGCTGACCCAGTATCTCGAATCGCTGCGGCGGGAACTAGCCGCGGCCGCCGCCCCCGGCGGGCCAGATGTCACCAAGGCGGCCGAGCTGCTCGGCGGCTCG
This sequence comes from Micromonosporaceae bacterium, assembly GCA_050264675.1. Taxonomy (GTDB): domain Bacteria; phylum Actinomycetota; class Actinomycetes; order Mycobacteriales; family Micromonosporaceae; genus JBLNGJ01. Next base: position 1,801 of record JBLNGJ010000612.1, on the reverse strand, counting down.
CTGGAGGCCTCGACCCGGCTGCTGCTGCTCGAGGCGCTCTCCGACGCGGCGGCCGAGATCACCGCGAAGCTCGGCGACTCAAGCGTCGAGGTTCGCCTGCGCGGCCGCGAGGCCCAGTTCGTGGTCACCCGACCCGAGCCCGGGCCGATGGGCGGCGCGCCCCCGGCCGGCACCGAGGGCGACCTGGCCCGGATCACGCTGCGGCTGCCCGAGTCGCTCAAGGAAGCGGTGGAGCGGGCGGCGGCGAGCGAGGGCATCTCGGTCAACGCCTGGTTGGTCCGGGCGATCGCCGCCATGGTGGCCGGCCCGCCCGGCTTCGGCCCGCCCGGATTCGGTCCGCCCGGCTTCGGTCCGCCCGGCGGCCCTGGTTCCGGCCTGCCCCCGGCCGGACGCGGCCGTTCCAGCCGGCGCATCAGCGGGTTCGCCCAGGCCTGAGGCAGCACCACCCAGCCACGCTTGCACCGCACCAAGTGAGGAGAAGAGAAGTCATGTCCCAGCCCGACGTGCACGAGTTTCCGGCACCGACTCCGATCACTGCGGTGATCCGGCTCGGCGCCGGGGATCTGATCGTGGTCGCCGACGACCAGCCCAGCGTCCGCGTGACGGTGACCTCCCACGACGACAGCGAGGCCTCCCGCACAGCCGCGGAGAACACGAAGGTCAGCATGTCCGGAGACCGGCTCGACGTTGAGGTCCCGAACACCCGTGGGTGGGGCATCCTCCGCCACAGTGCCCGGGTTCGCATCGATGTGCGCCTGCCGCAGGAGAGCCAGCTGCGCGCCCAGGTCGCCTCGGCCGAGGTGCACACCAGTGGACGCCTGGGCGAGGTGAAGGTGGAGGCCGCGTCGGGCGACACCTATGTGGCCGAGACCTCGCGCGACCTCTCGGTCGAGTCGGCCAGCGGCGACGTGCGGGTCCAGCGCGTCGGCGGTGCGCTGCGGGTCAGCACCGCCTCCGGCGATGTCTTTGCGGACTGGGCCGGCGGTTCGGTCCACGTCAACAGCGCCAGCGGCGACGTGACCATCGAGGAGGCCACGGCCGGGGTCCGGGCGAGCACCGCCTCCGGCGACATCCACCTCGGCGCCGTCCACGGCGACCAGGTGAAGGTCAACTCGGCCTCCGGCGATGTCAGCGTGGGCGTGCCGGCCGGCACGAGCGTGTGGCTCGACCTCGGCACGATGTCCGGAAGCACCTCCAGCGACCTGCCGATCGGCGGCGAAGCGCCCGCCGGTGGAGTCAAGCTCAACCTGCAGGTGCACACGATGAGCGGAGACATCCGGGTGCACCGGGTCGGCCCGTCCGCCACCTAGCTCGGACGGCAGCGGCACGGCCGGCCGCCGTTGGCTACACGTAGAGGTGGGTGAACGGAGCGAACGGCAGGTTACGCAGCACGGTGAAGACGGCCCAGACACCGAGGAAGATGCCCACCGTACGGGCACCGATGCGCGGCACCGGCAGCTGCCGGCCGGAGACCTGCCGCACCGCCCAGCCGAGGTAGAGCCAGATCAGGAACGGGGCGGCGAAGACGGCGATCGCATGGTGCCGCGCCGCCTCGGGAACGTTGCCGCGCAACAGGTAGTAGAACGCGCGGGTGCCGCCGCAGCCCGGGCAATCCAGGCCGGTGGTGAGCTTGACCAGGCAGGTCGGCAGGTCGCCGGCCCCGCCGTCGGTGGGGTTGCTGACCAGCACGTAGCCGGCGGCGGAGGTGAAGCAGGCGGCGATCGCGACCGGCGCGATCCACTTGGGCCAGCGCGCGTAGAGCCGCGGCAGCGCCTGACGGTGGACCGGCGGCACGCTGATT
>JBLNGJ010000611.1:0-2999 GCA_050264675.1 Micromonosporaceae bacterium | reverse complement strand
GGGTGGCGGATCGCGGCGTCATGAGAATTCGGCTGCTGACCTCGGGGCTGCGCTGGCGGCGCTGATGTACCCGGTGGTCGACCAGTTGCCGCCGGGCATCGTCACCGCCGTGGCCGGTCCCGCCGGCCGGGCCACCCGGCTCGCGCCGACCGACGCGTTACGCACCTCCTGAGGAGACAACGATGCACGGATTCTCTCGCACGCTTCACGTCGTGGTCCTTACGCTTGCAGTGCTGACCGGCTGCACGTCGAGAGCCGGCGGCAATGCGACCGCCACCGCACCGCTGCCCACCGCACCGCTGCCCACCACACCGCCAGCCGTCACCAACGCGCCCGTGGTGCAGCTGCCCGCTGGGGCGGTGCGCACGGTCGCGACCGGCCTGCGGATCCCGTGGGGCCTTGCCTTCCTGCCGGACGGCTCCGCGCGCGTGACCCAGCGCGGCAACAGGGTGGCCCACGGGCTGGGGGTCGACAACAGCGGCATCCCCCGGATCCTGAAGGTGACGCCGGACGGGAGGGTCACCGAGGTCCAGCGGCTGCCGGAAGTGGACCGCAGCGCGGGCGAAGGCGGCCTGCTCGGCATCGCCGTCTCGCCCAACTACGCCACCGACGGCTGGGTCTACATCTATTACACCGCCGCGACGGACAACCGCATCGCGCGCCTGCACCTCGGCGAGCGGCCCCAGCCGATCCTCACCGGCATCCCCATCTTCGACGAAAACGGCTTCCGGTTCCACGAGGGCGGCCGGCTCGCGTTCGGCCCGGACGGGCTGCTCTACGCCAGCACGGGCGAGACGTACTTCACCCGCGATATTGCCCAGGACCGCGCGAACCTTGGCGGCAAGATCCTCCGGATCACGCCCGAGGGCCGACCCGCTACCGGCAACCCGTTTGGCGACTCTCCCGTGTGGAGCTACGGGCACCGCAACGTGCAGGGACTGGCATGGGACAGCCACGGTCGGATGTACGCCTCGGAGCTCGGCGAAGACCTCTACGACGAACTGAACGTCATCCTGCCCGGCCGCAACTACGGCTGGCCGATCGTCGAGGGTCAGGGCACAGATCCGCAGTACGTCAATCCGATCACCACCTGGACACCGACCCGCATCGCTTCTCCGAGCGGCATCGCCGTCCTCCGCGACCACGTCTATGTCGCCTGCTTGGGTGGCAAGCGACTGTACCGGGTCAGCCTCGACGGCCGCACGGTCGAGGCGCTGCTCGTCGGTGACTATGGACGGTTCCGCGCGATCGCCGTCGCTCCGGACGGTTCGCTGTGGCTCACCACCACCAACTATGACCAGGCCGCCCGCGAGAGCGGACTCGTCCCGCACCCCGACGACGACCGTATCCTCCGGATCGCTCCGTAGCGCGGCCGACGGCCGGTGGGGCCACTTCCTGGCTTTGTGCCCTACCTCCCGCACACGTGGCGTCATTTCCTGGCAATGTGTTGCTACGTCCAGAGCTCGCACGGCCCGCGCCCCCCGCGAGACCTGCCAACAGCCGCGTGGGCAGGTCGCGTGGGGCGCGACGGTGGTAAGGACCGGCCGGCGACGGTCGACGAGCTCCGATCGGTCGCCGCGCGACCCGCGGTCGCCGGCAACCGATGGATCGCCATACAGTGATGTGTGAGCTTTGACTTTCGACTGCTCGGCCCGGTGGAGGTCTACGCGAACGGGCAGCAGCTGGCGCTCGGCCCGCGTCAGCAGCGACTTGTCGCGGCCGTGCTCGCCCTGGAGGCGACGAAGGTCGTGTCGGTCGACCTACTCGTCGACCTCGTCTGGCCCGACTCGCCGCCTCGCACCGCGGTCCACGCCATCCAGGTGTGCGTGTCCCGCCTGCGCACCGTGCTGGTCGCGGCTGAGGAACCGACGGGTGTTGAGCTGGTCGGTCGCGACGCAGGGTACGCGCTGCTGGCCGATCCGCTCACGGTGGACGCGCACCGCTTCCGCCGGATGCTCAAGCAGGCCAGGGCCGCCGGCGACGAGGACCGGATGCGTCTACTCGACAGGGCGCTCGGCCTGTGGCGCGGTCCCGCCCTGGCCGGCACGGCGTCCGAACAGGTCCGCAACCGCCTCTGCGGTGGGCTCGAGGAGGCTCGGCTGGTCGCGACGGAGGAGCTGCTGCAGGCCCGGCTCCGGCTGGAGGGCCATCGGGACGTCCTCGAGGAGCTGACCGAGCTGGTCGGCGCGCACCCGCTCCGGGAGGAGCTCGTGGGCCAGCTGATGGTGGCCTACTATCGGGGCGGCCGCCGCGGTGCCGCGCTGGACCTGTACGAGCAGACCCGGCGACGGATGGCCGAGGAGTTCGGCGCCGACCTCAGCGGACCACTGCAACGGTTGCACCTGGCGATGCTCCGGGGCGACCGCGACCTGGACGCATCGGCGCCGGCGCCCCGGTCCCAGCCGGCGGCCGGCCCCGGCGTTGACCATCCCGTGCCGGCCCAGCTGCCGCCGGTCGTGGCCGGGTTCGCCGGGCGGACGGTTGAACTCTCCACCCTGGACCTTGCCCTGGCCGAGTCCCGGACGACGCCGACGATGCTGTTGATCACCGCCATCGGTGGTACGCCGGGAGTCGGCAAGACCGCGCTCGCGATCTGGTGGGCACAGCGGGTCAAGGAGCATTTCCCGGACGGCCAACTGTTCCTGAACCTGCGTGGATTCGGACCCACCGGTCAACCGATGCCACCGACCGAGGCCGTTCGAGCCTGTCTCGACGCGCTCGGCGTGCGGCCCGACGCCATCCCGGCGAGCTTCGACGCTCAGGTCGGCAAGTACCGGAGCCTCATGGCGGGCCGGCGGATGCTGGTCGTCCTCGACAACGCCGCGACCGCCGACCAGGTACGGCCCCTGCTGCCGGGTACACCGTCGTGCATGGTCGTGGTCACCAGCCGCGCGGCGCTGACCGGCCTGGTCGTCACCGAGGGGGCCCGACCGATCACATTGGACGTCTTCAGCGCGGCTGAGTCGCGTGAGCTACTGCGGAGTCGTCTCGGTCGGGCC
>JBLNGJ010000610.1:0-2915 GCA_050264675.1 Micromonosporaceae bacterium | reverse complement strand
GCCCGGTGGTCAACCCGGTCGTGGGCGACGGCAACCAGGTGGCCAACGTGCAGGCGCCGCTGACCAACAGCAACCTCAACTTCGGCGACGGCAACAACAACCTCGCCGGCTCGACCCAGGTCGACAGCCCGACCGCGTTCGGCGGCGGCGACGCGGTCAACCAGGTCGGCAACGTCGTGGGCCCCGGTGGCGCGCTCGCCGGCAGTGGCGGTGCATCCGGGTACAGCGTGGACGACCACTCGCTCACGACGTATGTCGAGGACAACGACACCACCACGACGACGACCTCCACGAATGTCGAAACCACGGTCACCACCGACGCCAGCCAGCACAACATCGACGCGGACCGCTCGACCGTGACCTCCGAGGACCACTCGGGCGACCAGTTCTTCGCCGACCCGGTCCACGTGCCGGCCGAGCCCCAGTCCGAAGAGCTCGACCCCAGCTGAACCACCGTGCACCCCCATCGCGGCAGCGGGCCGTGCCGACCGGAGGAGGTCGAGCAGGGCCCGCTCCCGCATGATGTCGTCACGACCCCAGCGAGCCAGACCGGAGGGCGATCATGACGACGCCGGCAAGTCCGACCGGCGAGCACGCCCGACTGGCGCTCGCCGGAGAGGTGGTCGAGCTCGCGCTGCGCGCCTGCGAGGCGTACGGGCGACCCGACCTCGCCACCCGCCTGGGCCTGGCCCGGGCCGGACTGGGTGATCCGACCGTGCACGTCGTCGTGGTGGGCGAGTTCAAGCAGGGCAAGAGCTCACTGGTGAACGCGTTGATCGGAGCGAACGTCTGCCCGGTCGACGACGACGTGGCCACCGCGGTGCCCACCCACGTGCGCCACGGCTCGCAACCGGGTGCGGAGCTGCTCTTCGACGGCGACCCGCCGCGGCGGGAGCCGATCGAGCTGGCCGACGTGCGCCAGCACGTGAGCGAGGGCGTCGACCGCCACGGCGAGGGCGGCCCGCGGGTGGCCGGGGTGGAGATCCGGCTGCCTCGCAACCTGCTCAGCACCGGACTGGTGTTGGTGGACACGCCCGGGGTCGGCGGTCTGGGCTCGGCCCATGGCGCGGCGAGCCTCGCCGCGATCGCCTCGGCGAACGCGGTTGTGTTCGTGACCGACGCCTCGCAGGAGCTGACCCGCAGCGAGCTGGACTTCCTGCAGCAGGCCGGCAACCTCTGCCCGGTGCTCGCCTGTGTGCTCACCAAGACCGACTTCTATCCGGCCTGGCGGCGCATCCGGGAGCTGAACGAGGCGCACCTGCGCGGCCGGCTGGCGGTGCCGGTGCTCGCGGTCTCGTCGTCCCTGCGGTCGCGGGCGGTGGCGGCCAACGACTCCGCGCTCAACGCCGAGTCCGGCTTCGCCGACCTGGTCCGGTTCGTCAGCGAGCAGGTCAGCGGTGGCGCGGCCAACCGGATGGCGATGGAGGCGGCCGGCGAGGTGGTCGCCGTCTGCGACCAGATCACCGCGCAGTTCGAGGCCGAACGGGCCGCCTTGGCCGACCCAGCCGCTGCGCAGAACGTCATCGACGCGCTCAACCAGACCAAGGAGCGGGTTGAGGTGCTGCGGACGGCGGCGGCGAAGTGGAGCCAGACGCTCACCGACGGCGTGGCCGACCTGACCTCCGACATCGACCACGACCTGCGCAACCGGATCCGCCACATCACCCAGGAGGCCGACGACGCGATCGAGGCCGTGGACCCGGCCGACACCTGGGGGGAGATGGAGTCGTGGCTGCAGTCGCGGGTCTCCTACGAGGTGCTGGCCAACTACGCGCTGCTGCGCCGCCGCGCCGACGAGCTGAGCGAGCAGGTCGGCGCGCATTTCCGCGAAGCGTCCGGTGAGGTGTTCAACCAGCTCGCGGTCTTCAACCCGACACCGGTCGCCTCGCAGGCTCGGGTCGAGCACAAGATCGAGCTGGAGAAGATGAAAGCCGGCAAGCAGGCGATGGTCGCGCTGCGCAGCGCCTACGGCGGTGCCCTGATGTTCACCATGCTGAGCAGCCTGGCCGGCATCGCGCTGGGCCCGATCTCCATCGGCATCGGGCTGGTGATGGGCCACAAAGGACTGCGGGACGAGAAAAAGCGCCAGCAGCTGGCCCGGCGGGCCCAGGCCAAGAACGCCATGCGCCGCTACTGCGACGAGGTCAGCTTCGTGATGGGCAAGGACTCCCGGGACACGCTGCGGCGCATCCAGCGCCAGCTGCGCGACCACTACAGCGCCCTGGCCGAGGAGCTCAACCGGTCCAACGCGGAGGCGCTGAGCGCGGCCACCGCGGCGGCGAAGAAGACCCAGACCGAGCGGGACGCCCGGCTGCGCGACATCGAGGCCGAGCTGGGCCGGTTGGGTCAGCTGCGGCAGCGGGCGCAGGCGGTGACCGGCGCATGACGTCGACAATCCCCGAGGGAGGGCGATCATGAGCGGGACGCTGATCGACCGCACCCGGGCCGCGCTGGGCCACGCGGTGCAGGTCTACCGGGGCAGCGCCTACGCCGGCCGGCTGGCCGGGCTGCAGGAACGCCTCGACGAACCGCTGCGGGTCGCGGTGGCCGGCCGGGTGAAGTCCGGCAAGTCCACATTGCTCAATGCACTTGTCGGTGAGCGCCTCGCCGCCACCGATGCCGGCGAGTGCACCCGCATCATCACCTGGTACCGCGACGGCCACACGTACCAGGTGCTGGCCCAACCGCGTCAGGGCGAGCCGCGGCAGTTGCGCTTCAGTCGCGACGAGGGCGCGATCGAGGTGGACCTGGCCGGCCTGAGCCCGGATGAGATCGAGCAGCTCGTGGTGACCTGGCCGTCGCAGGCGCTGCGCACCGCCACCCTCATCGACACCCCCGGCATCGGCTCGCTCTCCGAGCGGGTCTCCCGGCGGGCCTGGGAGCTGCTCGCCGGTGAGGACGACGACGAGTCGCCG
>JBLNGJ010000609.1:0-11156 GCA_050264675.1 Micromonosporaceae bacterium | reverse complement strand
GGCGACCACCGGCACCAGCCCGGCGAGCGGACCGGCTGAGGCCGGGTCATGCACCATGGCGATGTCGACCGGGCGCCCGTGGATGGTCTCGGCCAGTTGGGCGCCGGTCACGCGCAACCCTTCCCGGATCCGGGCGGCGTCGACCGGGTCCGCCGGCTCGGCGCTCTTGTCGGGGGTGAACCGCGGGTCACCGATGCCGGCGACGGTCAGGCCACCCGCCTCCGGGATCGTCCGGACGTCGTTGTCGAGCACGATGGCGTTCGGCTGCGCGGCCACGGCCGCGGCGGTCGCGGCCGAGTCGTGGTTGCCGCGAACAAAGACGTACGGCACGCCGAGCCGGCCGATCGGCGCGACGAAGGAGCCCTCGGGTTCGGTGCCCCAGTCGGTGATGTCACCGGTGTCGATGACCAGGTCGATGTCGAACTGGTCGACCACCGTCGAGATCACCGTCCAAGCTGACGGGTTGAGGTGCAGGTCGGAGATGTGCAGCACCCGGATGGTGGTGTCGGGCTCGTAGATCGGCAGCGTGGACATGGTGGTGTAGAGGCGACTGACGTTGGTGACCATGCGCTGCAACTGGTCGCGGTACGCGTCGTAGCGGTTGGCGATCCGTCGTGCGTCACCGACCACCGCGCGGGCGTTGGTGAGCAGCCCCTCGTAGCGCGGCTCGGCCAGTGCCTGCTGGCGGAACGTGAGCAGGGCCGTCCCCAGCGAGGCGGCCATCACGAGCAGGGCCAGGCCGCCGCAGATGGCCACCCGCCGCATGCTCCGGAACACCAGGGCGGCCAGCGTCATGGCGCCGAGCAGAGCCACCGCGGTGCTCTGCAGCGCCAGCCGGCTCACCCCGCGGATGACATCGTCGCTGGCGCTCGCGCTGGCCCGGCGGATCCCGTCGGGTTCGTTGACGAGCTCCCGGGTACGGGCGGCGTCGAGCGAACCGAGGTCGACGCTCAAATGCGCCGGGCCGGAGTGGCTTCGGACCTCCAGCGCGCCCAGGGGCGGAATCTGCACGTCGGTGCCGCCATGCAGGGATGGCTGCAATGAGAACTCGGCCTCGAACGGGCCGACGTCCTGGCGTAGATGCCCGGCCAGCAGCAGCCCGAGAACCAGGCCGGCGAGGGTGACGACGAGCATCGCCGCGCCGGCGACCAGCCGCCGACCGGGTCGCCCGCGCAGCCCGGCCACCGTCGCCGTGCCGAGCCACCGCGCCCGCGCCGACGCCGCGCCGCCGTGACGTCGCGCTCGGATCAGCCACTGGGCGTCCCGGAATCGGGTCATGTCCAATCCTGCCCCGCTGCGGTTACGCCTTGCTCACTCCACCGGCGTCGGAGAGCACGATGCGCAGGATCTTGTCGTCGCCATCGTGAACCGTGCCCTTGCCGTCGCGGTTGGATGTGGTCACCCAGAGTGACCCGTCCGGCGCCATCACGGCGGCGCGCAGGCGTCCGTACACGCCGACCAGGGCCGCCGTCGGGGCGCCGAGCACGCTGCCGGTGCCGGTCAGCCGCACCAGCCAGAGCCGGGCGCCGCGCAGGCAGGCGGCGACGAAGACCCGGCCAGCCATCGCCGCGCCCGAACACGACGCCACGTCGGTGTGCCACTGCACGATCGGGTTGACGAAACGCGAGTCCTGCCCGATTCCCTCGATCATGGGCCACCCGTAGTTCTTACCCGGTTCGATGCGGTTTATCTCGTCCCAGGTGTTCTGACCGAACTCGGTGGCGAACATGCGACGCTGGCTGTCCCAGGCGAAGCCCTGCACATTGCGGTGCCCGTACGACCAGACCAGGGATCCGGGGAACGGGTTGCCGGGCGCCGGCTTCCCGTCCGCGGTCATCCGCAGGATCTTGCCGCCGAGGTTGGTCAGGTCCTGGGAAAGGCCGCCGTGCGAGGCGTCGCCGGTGGACGCGTACAGAAAACCGTCCGGGCCGAACTGCAGGCGGCCGCCGTTGTGAATGCCGGAGACCGGTATGCCGGTGACGATGGGCAACGGACGGCCGCCGAGCTTGAGCTTTGCGATCCGGTTGTCGTCATCGGCCGTGTAGTAGATGAACACGGTCTGGTCGGTGGCGTAGTTGGGTGACACGGCGATGCCCAACAGGCCACCTTCGCCGCGCGAGTTCGCCTCGTCAATGGTCTGCACCGGGGTGACCATCAGCCCGTCGGGCCCGGCCTGCGGCCCGACCCTGAGGATCCGACGGGTGTCGCGCTCGGTGACCAGCCCGGCGCCGTCGGGCAGGAAGGCCACCGCCCAGGGCACCTCCAGGTTCTTCGCGATCACCGACGCGGCGACGCTGGGCGGCTCGTCCTGGCTCGGCGAGGTCGACGGCGTGGGCAGGACGGGCGGTCCGCCCCCGCTGGAGTCGGGCGGCGGCGGGCCGAACGCGCAGCCCGCCAGCACCAGGCCGGCCACAGTGAGTACGGCCAGCGCCCGGCTGGCCCGCCATGTTGCTCGGGGCACCACGCGGCCGAGCGTAGTGGGCGGCAGCATGATCCGGTAATCGCGGTGATCCACTCTGGTCCCTCCGACCGTGGGCGTCGCGCGCCAGGGGCGCAGGGATGAGGCGTGACGGCGGCTCCCGGTTCCCGCTGCGGCCCTATGACCCCGCCCGTGCCGTGCGCTCGTGGAGCTTGGCGCGAACCTTTTCGACGTCCGGGTGATCCAGCTCGTGCCCCTCGTGTTCGAGGAACGCGTGCAGCGCCCACGCCAGCTGCCCGGCGTGGCTGTCGTGCCCACTGCTGGTGGCGCTGGTCACCGCGGCGATCAGCACTGGCTTCTCGGCAGCCAGCCAGGCGAGTGCCTGGCTGCGGTCGGTGAGGTGTTCGGGTTGGCTGCCGGACGCCGGCCGGCCCAGCGGCACCGGGATCGGGTCACCGGAGGGATCCAGGATCCGGGCCGCCGCGTACGCGGTGTGGACGTAGTGATCAAGCAGTCGGGTCAATGCGGCGCGGCGATCGAGGTCGTGCGCCCGGCTGAGGTCGGCCGCGTATACCCGGAGCAGATCGTGGAAGCGGTAGCGGCCGGGCACATGCTCGGTGAGCAGGTTGACCCGGGTCAGGTCGGTGAGCAGCCGGCGCGCGACGGAGTGCGACTGCCGGGCGAGGCTGGCCGCCGCGGGCGTGGAGACGTCCGGGCCGGGATGCAGGCTCAAGAGCCGGAACAGCCTGGCCGCCACGGCGGTGAGGGTGGTGTACGACCAGGAGAACACGGCTCGTACATCGGTCGCAGCGTCGCCGGCGTCCAGCACGTTGAGGCGCTGGTCAGCCTGGCCGAGCTCGGCGGCGAGCGCGGGCAGCGGAAAGCCGGTCTGCTGGGCGCGGGCCGTCGCGATGCTCAGCGCCAACGGCAGCCCGGCGCAGGCGGTGACGATCTCCCTGATCGCCTCCGGCGCGGCGGCAACCTGGTCGGCACCGAGCCGGTGGATCAGGAGGTCGCGGGCCTCGTGGGCGGTGAGCAGATCGACGGTGAAGGGGGTCGCGCCGTCGACGGCGACCAGGCTGGTGAGCTGGTTGCGACTGGTCGTCAGCACCAGTACGGTGCCGGTCCCGGGCAGCATGGGGCGCACGTGACTGGCGTCTCGGGCGTTGTCCAGCACGACCAGAATCCGCCGGCCGGCGACCCGGCTCCGGTAGAGCCCGGCCCGGGTATCGAGGTCGGGTGGGATCCGCGTCGGGGCCACGCCGAGCGCGTCGAGGAAGCCGCGTACGGCCTCGGCCGGGCTCACCGCGGCGCCGCGCGGACCGAATCCCTGCAGGTCGACGTATAACTGGCCGTCCGGGAACTCGGTGGCGATCTGGTGCGCCCAGTGGATCGCGAGCGCCGACTTGCCGACGCCCGCCGGTCCGGACACGGCGGCGATCACGGCCGCGTGTCCCGTACGGCCGGCCCGCGCCAGCAGGGCGTTCAGGCGTGCCAGCAGGTCGGTGCGACCGGTGAACCCGGGTACGTCGGCGGGGAGCTGGGCCGGCACGAGGGCGGCGTCCGGTGGGTTCGGTCGTGGGGCAGCAGCCTCGGTTGGGCCGAGGTGTCCGTGGAGGATCTCCCGGTACAGCGCCTGCACCTCCGGTCCGGGATCCGTGCCGAGTTCGTCGACCAGGCGGCGCCGGGTGGTGGCGAACTGGTCGAGGGCTTCGGCCGCGCGACCGGTGGCACAGAATGCGCGCATGAGCACGGCCGTCACCGACTCCACCAGCGGATACTGCGCCGCGAGATCGCTGAGCGGGCCGAGCACGGCGGCCGGGTTCCCGATCCGGAGCTCGGCCTGAGCCCAGGCCACCACCGCTTCCAGCTGCTCCCGGCCCCAGATGACGCGCGTGCGGGCGGCCCACTCCCCGGCGAGGCCGGCCAGCGGCTCGCCCCGCCACAGCGCCACCGCCTCACGGAGCAGCGCGAGCGGTTCGGGCGAACCGGCCGGGTGGGTGCGGGCCTGGGCGACCAGGCGCCGGAACCGGTGCAGGTCCACCCGGTCCGGTTCGACCTCGAGCACATATCCGCCGAGCCGGTGGACCAGGTGGGCCTCGCCTCCCGCGAGTGCCAGCATCTGCCGGAGCCGGCAGATGTGGGCGTAGAGGGTCGGGCGTGCGCCCGGCGGTGGTGCATCTCCCCAGACCCGATCGACGAGAGTTTCTATGGTGAGAATGCGACCGGCATCTACCACCAGCGCCGCCAATACGATGCTGCGTTGCCGAGGTTTGGCCAGCTGTATCCGGCCGGCGCCCTCTATCTCCACTGTTCCAAGCAGCCTGAGCTCCATCAACGCCCCCGGTACCTCGATTGTGGGCTGCACCATTCGAGATCGATAAGCAAGAATAGAACAAGGTCGGCGCAAACGTATAATGGGACACTGCGACGCGTAATCGGGAGCCGTGGTCGTTTGAAGGTGAGCGGCCGCGAGGCGTTGCCTGTCCTGATCGCCTCGTGACGGACAACCCGAAGGTGCGCGGCCGCCCGGGTCAGCGCCACGACGACCAATGCGGGGGATCGGCTGGGTGACTGCGGCAGCGAGGCGTCGCAAGGGCCAACGGAGGGCCGGAACCCTTGCGCCACGGATCTTGTTAAGAAGAAGCCCGTCTCGTATCTGGGCGGCGCATGACCTGCGGAGGAACGCGCTATGTTCCGCACTATGTTGAAGTCGAAGATCCACCGAGTTACGGTGACCCAGGCCGATCTCCATTACGTCGGTTCACTTACCGTCAGCACCGATCTCATGGAAGCCGCTGACCTGTTGCCCGGTGAGCAGGTCGACGTCGTCGATATCAACAACGGTGCGCGGCTGACGACGTATGTCATTCCCGGCCCGCGTGATTCGGGCATCATCGGCATCAACGGCGCCGCCGCCCGGTTGATCAGCCCGGGCGATCTGGCGATCATCATCAGTTACGCGACCGTGAGCAACGCCGAAGCTCGGCAGCTCGAACCGTTGGTGGTTTTCGTCGACGAACGGAACCGGATCGTGCGTCACGGCCATGACCCTGCCGAAGCGCTGTACGGCACGGACACCGTGCGTGGCGACGTCGCCGCCCGAATCTGAGGAGGGTCGGCCATGCAGATCATCGAGAACGCGCTGGTTCGCTACGCTCACGAGGTCCGCGCCGCACTGGCTGAGCTGGAAGCGGCGAGCACCGGAGCGCTGGAGTTCGGCCCAGGCTATGAGATGCCGCCCCCCAGTGCGGAACTCGCCGAGTTCTTCGCGGCGTCGGAAATGGCTTTCGCCGATCTCGGCACCTACGGCGGCAAGCGGTTGACCTTGCTCAACCTCATGCGCAACCCGCGCACCCACACGACGAAGACGCTGGCGTCCCTGGTGATCGTGGCCCGGGCGCTGGAGCACGTGCGGCGCACCGGCGAGCCGGCGCTGCTACTGTCGCCGTCCTCCGGCAACAAGGCGACTGCGCTTCGGGACGCCGTGTTGCGGGCCTACGAGGTGGGACTGGCCAGCCCTGTGCAGCTCGGCATCGTCGTGGTCGTGCCCGGCGCCTCGTGGCAGAAGCTGTGGGACTCTCCGCTGAGCTCGGACGAGATGCTCCGTGCCCGCAACACGGTCGTCGTCTTCGACGGGGTTGACCGCGCGGACGTCAAGCAGCTCGCCCGCGCGCTCGTGGACGGCCACGCCACGGCGCTGCGCGACCAGCACGGAGTCAATCTCTGGTACACGCTCGACATCAACAACTACAAGGTCGCCGACGTCGTGCGGGCCTGCGCGGAGCAGGAGTTTCTGCCGCCCGCCGAGGGTCGGCTGCACGTGCACGCGGTGTCCAGCGCGTACGGCCTCCTGGGTTACGAACTGGGCCTGCGCCGGCTGCATGCCGCGGGCGGGCCCGAGCCCACCTCGCACTACTACCTCGTCCAGCACCTCGACACGTCCGACATGGTGCTGAGCCTGTACTTCGGCTCCACGTCACGGGAGAACGTGCCGGATTACCGGTACGACGAGACGACCGGGCTCTACCACCAGGACGCCGATCTCCGGTTCCCCACCACGACCTTCGACCCGGGCGAGAACCTCGACCCGACCTTCTACACCCGCCAACCACCGACGTCGGCCGAGATGGATCCGATCATCCGTAGCCGTGGTGGTGGCGGCATCGTCGTCTCACTGTTCGAATGCCTGCGGCGCTACCCGTACCTGCGCGCGCTGCTGGGCCCGGCCGGTGTCACGCTGCCCGCCGACCCGCGCGAGCTGCGGGAGTGGTCGCTGGTCATGGCGCTCACCGGGGTACTCAATGGCATCGATCGCGGCCTGGTGCCGGAGGATGACATCGTGGTGCACGGCACCGGCAGCTACGGCGTCGCCGATTTCCAGCCGATCCCGGTACCGCACCTCAATCCGGTCGCCGGCGTCGATGAACTGGCGGATGTGGCGGTGCGGGCGGCGAGGGCGGGCCAGACCCTCGCGGCCGCTTCGTGATCGGGCCCCGCCCGGCCACCGGGCGCGTCACCTGGATGCACCTGGCTACGCTGGTGCTCAGCATCGGTAGCGGCGCATGGTTCTCCAGCTGGACGATCTTTTTCACGCGTTCGGTCGGACTCTCGGCCGTGGAGTTCGGGCTCGGCATCACCGTGGCCGGCGTGATCGGCCTGGTCGGCGGCAGCCCGTTCGGCTATCTCGCCGACCGGCTGGGCACGAGGGAGGCGCTCGTCGGCCTGGGCGCTGTGCAGGGCGTGGCCATCCTGTCCTACATGCTGGTGGAGAGCTTCTGGGCGTTCTTCGCGGTGACCACGGTCGCCGTCACCGCAGAGCGCCTGGCGCCGGGGATCCGCATCGCGGTTATCTCCGGACTGACCAGCGGCGCCACCCGCCTGCGCGACATCTCCACCAACCGGGTGGTGCAGCACGTCGGACTGGCCGTCGGTGCGGGCATCGGTGCGCTGATCCTGTGGGCCGACACCCGGCCGGCCTATCTCGGCCTGATCCTGTTGTACGGTCTGGCGATCCTGGGCTCGGCGGCGATCGTGCTGCTCCGTGTTCCGCGCGTGGCGTCGCTGGTCGACCGGCGCGATGAGCGCCGGATGCTCGCCCTGCGGGACCGGCCGTTCCTGGTGGTCACGCTGCTCAGCGGTGTTCTCGCGCTGAACTGGGGGATGCTCGGCGTCGGCCTGCCGCTGTGGATCAACGCGCACACCAATGCTCCACTCTGGACAGTAGGTGCGATCACCGCCTTCAACGCCTTGGTGATCATCCTTCTTCAGAACCGGGTGAGCCGGAGCGCCGACACGGTGCCACGGGCGGCCCGGATGGCCGTCCGCAGTGGCGTGACGCTAGCCGTCGCCTGTGCCATCTTCGCCGCGACCTACCACGGTTCCGGCGCATTGGTGATCGCACTGCTGTTCGCCGGAGCGGCCGTGCACGTGGCGGGGGAGCTGTTCTTCGTAGCCAGCGGGTGGGGCCTGTCCGTCGGCCTCACCCCGCGGGAGGCGCACGGCGAATACCAGAGCACGTTCGCCACCGGATCCGCGGCGGCGCTGGTGGTCGCGCCCGCGGTGATGAGCGCGACCGTGGCTGGCTGGGGAG
Source organism: Micromonosporaceae bacterium (assembly GCA_050264675.1). Classification (GTDB taxonomy): domain Bacteria; phylum Actinomycetota; class Actinomycetes; order Mycobacteriales; family Micromonosporaceae; genus JBLNGJ01. Next base: position 3,144 of record JBLNGJ010000609.1, on the reverse strand, counting down.
TGGCCGGCTGGGCCGTGCTGGGTGTCCTGTTCCTGCTGGCCGCCCTACCGGTCGTGCCGGTCAGTCGGTGGGCGCTGCGGGCCGAGCTACGGGCGGAGGTGGCGGCGGCATGAGTCTGACCACGCTGGCTATCCACCGCGCCGGGTTCGCCTGGAACCAGAGCACGGATCCGCGGCTGGTCGGGCTGCGGCACCTGATCGACAGCCGGCTGCGTCGGCCGGTCTGCACCATTTCCCACGCCGGGCCCGAAGGCCCGAGCGTCGGCTACACCGGCGTGTTCCACGGCACCCGGCAGATCCTGGATCTGCTGGAAGGGCTGCGCGACCGCAACGGCATCCCCACGGCCGGGACCAACGAGCTGCTGGTGCGCCGCGCCGACCTCTGGTCGGGCTGGGTGCCGCCGGCCGACCTGGTGGCCGTGGGATGCTCACCAGCCCAGGCCCGGCGGCTCTCCGGCCGCAGCGCGCTGGTGCTGCCATACCGGCTGCACCTGGTGGTCGACCTGCGGGACGGCTGGCTGGACGCGGTCACCAAAGGTGAACGGCAGTGGATCCGCACGCGCCGCCGGGAGCGGGACTGGCGGCTTTCCGTCGCGACCGACGACGCGTCGTTCGAGCATTTCTTCGACCGGATGCACCTGCCCACCATGCGGGTGCGGCACGGTCGCCGGACCCGCAGCGAGTCGCGCGAGCGTGCGCGCCACTGCCTGTTCCGCTCGGGCGTGCTCGCGTTCGCCGTGGTCGACGGAGAAAGGGTGGCCGGCGCGCTGTGTCACCGCTCCCGGCACGGCGCGACGATTACCCTGCGGCTGGTTGGGGTCCTCGACGGGGCGCGGGAGCACTACGACGCCGGTGCGCTGAAGATCCTCTACCACCTGCTGTTCGGGTGGGCGCAGGCGTCCGGCATCCGGCACGTCGACCTCGGCGGCATGGAGGCCTGGATCAGCTCCGGCACCTTCCGGTGGAAGCGCCGGTTCAGCCCGCGGATGGTGCTCGCGCCGAACCACCTCGGCCGCCTGCGGGTGTGGTGGCACGCCCGCCGCGACACGCCAGCCGTGCGCGACTTTCTGGTCGCCAACCCGGTGTTCGAGGTTGTCGGGGACACCGGCCTGCGCGCCGTCTACTTCCACGACGATGAGCGGCCGGCCCGCCGGGACTTTGGATTCTCTTGCGTCAATGTCCAGCAGGTCCGGACTGTCCACCTGGACGAGTTCCTAGTGAGGGAGGCTCTCCATGCCGACGCCCACGCGGACTAGGCCGTGGTTCGGTGACCGCTCGGGACCGCCGGAGATCGGCTTGCCCCAGGAGCGGATCGCCGAGCTGGTGGCGTACGAGCTGCGCGACATGCCACTGCCCGCGCACCCGATCGCGTTGCAGCCGTTCGTGGTGCCGCTCGCCTCGTACCGTGAGCTGCTCTCAGCCACCGCGGCGGTGTTCGACCTGATCCACCGGGCCGCGCTGGCCAGCGGGACCGACCGGCCGAGCCGGATCCAGGCCCTGAATGTCGATCCGGCCGACTGTCCGACCTGGACGGATGATGAGGAGTGGGAGCTGGAGCACTGCGCCGACATGACGCGCGCGGACGTCATCGTGACCGAGGACGGCCCGAAGTTCATCGAGTTCAACGTTAGTGGCGCCTTCGGCGGCCTCGTACATTTCGCCCTGTTCCACCGCGCCTGGCAGCGGATCTGCGACCAGGCTGGGCGGCCGGCGTTCGTCGGCGTGGACGCCTATGCCCGGCTGGCCACCCTGATCGAGCGGACGTGCGCGAAGATCGGCGTGGAGCCGTCGATCGCCTTGGTCGGCACCCCGCGCGAGTGGGGGCCGAATACTCCCCGACGCAACTTCCTGCTCCAGGCGGACCTGTTGCGTCACCACGGGATCCGCGCGGAACACCTCGACTTCGAGGAGCTGCTCGACGCCCTGGACCGGCATCCCCTCGGCCTCGGCCAGTTCACCATTCAGGACGCGGATGCGTTCGGCTACGACATCAGCCCGGTGCGCGAGGCGCAGCGGCGCGGGTTCCGGCTGATCCCGTCGGCGACGTGCTGGCTGCTGCACACCAAGCGGCTGCTGGCCCTGCTCTCCGAAGGACAACCGTGGATGACCGACGCGGACCACGAACTCGCCGCCCGGTACCTGCCGTGGAGCCGGCTGATCGGCGACCGCAAGGTGCGGTGGCGCGACGTCGACTACGACCTGCCGACCCTGCTGCGGGAGCGGCAGGAGTCGTTCGTCATCAAAGGGGCCACCGGCTGCTCGGGCGACGAGGTGGTGTTCGGCGCCCGAACCACGCCAGCGGAGTGGGTGGGTCTCATCGAGCAGGCGTTGCCGATGAACTACTACATCGCCCAGGAGGTCGTCCGTCCGCCGGTGCTCCCGGTCGACGTGCTCCACGAGTCCGGCGAGATCACCCGCGTCGAGGCGAACACAGTGATCAGTCCGTTCGTCATCGGCGGCACACCGGCCGGATGCTTCGCCCGCTTTATCGACACCCATCAGCCGGGCATCGTCAGCGCGCTTTCCCAGGCGCGCCTGAGCTGTCTGTTGGGCGAGACATGAGGCCGGGTGTGGCCTGGGCTCCCGGTGCCTTCGCCCGTCGGTCAATGCGATTGTGAGTTGAGGAGACAACCCGTGTGTGGTGTGGTCGGTTGGCTGGACTTCTCCCGCGATGCAGGCTCGGACGGAGCCCGGCGCTGGGCCGCCATCGAGGACATGACGGAGACCATGCGTAACCGCGGGCCGGACGACGGCGGGACCTGGACCGCGACGCACGTGGCGCTGGGTCATCGACGGCTGTCGGTGATCGACCTTGAGGGTGGGCGGCAGCCGATGGTCACGCGCACTCCGTCCGGGCATCCCGTCGCGCTCGTCTACAGCGGCGAGATCTACAACTTCCAGGAGCTGCGGGCGCAGCTGCGCGGGCTCGGGCACACGTTTACCACCCGGTCGGACACCGAGGTACTCCTTAAGTCCTACGTGGAGTGGAGGGCCGGCTGCGTCGAGCGGTTCAACGGGATGTTCGCGTTCGCGGTCTGGGACGGGGAGCGCGAGGAGCTCGTCCTGGCGCGGGACCGGGTCGGCATCAAGCCGCTGTACTATGCGCCGCTTCCGGCCGGTGTGCTGTTCGCCTCCGAGCCGAAGG
>JBLNGJ010000608.1:0-8336 GCA_050264675.1 Micromonosporaceae bacterium | reverse complement strand
ATCCGGGTGCAAGACCCAGCGTCCTCTGATAGATAGTGATAGCTAAAGACCAGCCGTAAGATCCCGTGGTGGTGCTGCACAAGATATGAAGTACATGGTAGTTAGGAGCGCTCCATCGGGTTCTACGCGGCCGAGGCAAGCCGGTGCTGCTCCTGCGCCACGATCATGCGGGCCAACTGCACCTCGGAGATGTCCACCGCGCCGGGGGTCGCTTGGGCGATGGCGCTGTGCCGCGCGTACGCATCGAAGAGCCGCGCCTTGGAACCGAGCAGCTCGAGCATCCGCTGGTCGACCGAGTCGACGATCAGCAGCCGGTGCACCTGCACCGTGCGCACCTGACCCATGCGATGCGCCCGGGCGATCGCCTGGGCCTCGATGGACGGCTTGACCTGAGGCTCGCACAGGATGACGACCGAGGCGGCCTGGATGTTGAGGCCGACGCCGCCGGCCTCGATCTGCGACACGAGCACGGCCGGGGTCGTCGAGTGGGTGAACGCGTCGACGATGCGCTGGCGTTCGATGGTCGAGGTCGAACCGGTGAGCGGCCCGCGGGCCCGGCCGCCCAACGCCTTGCTGACCACGTTGAGCACGTCGCGGAAGTAGGAGAAGACCACGACCTTGTGTCCGTTCGCCATCGCCTCCTGCGTGATCTCGAGCAGGCGGGTGAGTTTCGCCGAGTCACGAGGACGGGCGACGGCGAACGCGGCCCGGCGCATGGCCATGAAGTTGCCCTCCTGCACCGCCGCCCGGTAGGCCGCACCGTCTTCGGCGCCGAACTCCTCCCACTCCTCGACCTGGACGAGCTCGGGCAGCTCGGTGAGCACATCCTGCTGGTTGCGGCGCAGGTAGACCGGGGCCGCAGTCCGGCGGAACGATTCGACACCGGGCACGTCGTCGTGCTCACCCATGGCCGCGGCGATCTCAGGCCGGAGGTGTCCGATGAGGGCACGGAACTCGTCGACCCGGTTCTCCATCGGCGTACCGGTAAGAAACAGCACCCGCTTGGAGTCGGCCGCGATCCGGTTGACCGCCTGCGAGCGCTTGGCTCCCGGGTTCTTCACGTAGTGCGCCTCGTCGACGACGAGAACATCCGGCCGCGGTGTCGTTCGACCGAAGCTGCCCAGCGTCCCGAACGTGGTCACGGCAACGCCGCCCCGGGCGCGCCACTGCGCCACGACCCGGTCCCGATCGTTGCCGTGCAGGGCGGCCACCGGCAAGGTCGAGTGCTGGGCGATCTCGCGCGTCCAGTTGATGAGCACGCTGGCCGGGCAGACCACGAGGAAGTGCGTGGCGCCGTTGGCGGCGAGGTGGCCCATCGTGGCGATGGCCTGCACAGTCTTGCCCAGACCCATCTCGTCGCCCAGGATGACCCGCCGCTGCACGAGAGCGAACCGGGCGCCGAAGGACTGGTAGCCGCGAAGTCGCAGGCCCTCGGAGAGCCGGGACGTGTCGAGCCGCTGTGCGTTGACCCGCTTGACGATGTCGGCCGGCAGGTAGCCCGCCGCGGCGGCCCGGTCGCCCCCGAGGTCGACCACCTGGCCCAGCAGGCCGTAGTAGTCGGCCGAGCGCCGTTCGAAGTCGCGCCACACCTGTTCGGCGCTGGGTGCGGTGAAGGCATGCACGTGCTGCGCGGCGCGCAGCAACCCGCTCGACTCGGCCTGGCCCAACCGGACTGCGATCTGCTGCAACGCGGCGTCGGCCCGGGCGCGGCTACGACCGCTCATAAAAAGGCGACGGATCCGGCTGGCCCCCGCCGGCGCCGCGACCGGCCGCTCGGTCGCCAGGTCGTCGGCCAGCTGGGCCGCGTCCTCGCCGTACGTCTCGCAGGCTTGGCCAACCGCGCCCCACACCGCGAGCGCCTGCAGCAGCCGCGTCATCTCCGCGTTGGTCGGGTCGAACTCGATGCGAAACTGGTGCGCGTCGCGGGCCCGATGGCGGGTCTGCTCGGCCGCGAGCACGACCTTCGCGGCCGTACCCTCGTCGATGCCGGCGACGTCCCGCAGCGCGTCCGGTCCGGCCCTTAGAACGTCCGCGACCGTGAAGAACCCGTGCGCGGGTAGCTGCTCGAGGGCGGGCCGGCCGCCCATCGCGTCCTTGATGGCTTCGACGGACATCCGCTCCGTGGCCGCCTCCACCTGCCGGTCGCGGGCCGCCTCGAACGCGGCCACCACTTCGGCTCGGGCGGACTGCGCGGTCGCGGTCAGCTCTGCAGCGTTGACGTGAGCATCCGCGGCCTGTCTGAGCAACGCCCTCGTCGCCCGCCGACCGCGCGGGGCCGCCGGGCTCGACGCCGCGGGTGGCGTGGCCGCCGACGCCGTGTCGGTCACGCTCACCTCCGACTTGCCCCGCAGCGCATCCCTAGGACGCTACCGGCCGGGTCCGTCAAAGTCCGTGAACCATAACGGCGCGGCCACCTCCGGCCGACCACCACAAGATCGCGATCCCGCGCAGGCCTTGTGCAGTTCGACCTCCCACCATCGCAACCCCGACCGGGTGGCCGACGCGATGCGCTCCATCGTGCGCCAACACTTCGACGTGAACACGCCGGTCGTGATCCGGTCGCCTCAGCAGCTGCGCGAGGTACTCGCCTGGTGCCCATTCCGGACGACGCCACGCGTCCAACCGCGGTACACGTCATCCATCTCGCCCGCGAACCGGATCCCGACGATGTCGCGGCAATGCTGAAGGAGGACTGGTCGCCGGACGGCGTCGCGGTCCGCGACCTCGAGGTGGTTGTGTGCTACGCCGAATCCATGCACCGCAGCCGGCTCCAACATGCAGCGGTGCTCAAGAGGCTCGGCGTCGACGGCACCGCGCGCAACTGGCGCACCTTGCAGGCCCTGGTCGACCTCACCATCGACACCTGACCGGCGCCAGGTTCATCGAATCTCGCCGGAGCCACGAGGTCCGTTGACCCGAGCGACAAGCGCGGCCTCGTGAGCCGGACGAACGTCGATGGCGGCGCCGAGCGCGCGCAGCGGTCCGATGACCGAGGACGGGTCGGGATGCTCGATACGCAGGGACTCGAGAACCAGCCCTTGCGGTGCCGAGGCCGCGGGATGTGGGGTGTCGCTCCAGGCGATGAGAAACGGAACGACGCCCGCGCTCAGCGCACTGCGGGTGAGACGCCAACGCAGGAGGATTCCGTCGGGAGTGACCCGATGACCGTCGATCACGTCGCCCGGGTCGAAGCCCGCGGCCCGTGCCGTGCTCAATGCCGCCGCGATGTCGTCGCAGGCGAGGGCCCAGCCGACCAGGCCGCCGTCGGTGATGCCATCGACCCCGTACGGGCGCGCAACATCCGGCTCCGGCTGTTCGGGATCGGGCGCGATGACCTCGAGGTAGGTGTGCGGGCCGAGGGCAAGCAGCCGGTTGTGGGTGCCTTGGCCGATGTGCTGTCCGCCGCCCGCTGCGCGAACACCGAAGCGCCGCTCGATGTCCGCCACCGCGACGTCGAGGTCCGGGGTCGCATAGATCAGGTGGTCGATCCGCATCGGACGAGTCTGCCCGCCGGCGTTCTATTCGGCTACCCTGTGCCACGTCTGCGAATATTCGAACCCCACCGAGGAGGTTCCATACGTCGTTAGTGTGTCGCCCGAACACTCAAATCTTTCTCGGCCGTCGATTGCAGTTGCCTGACCCTGGCCGATGATGACGCCATCTTTCCGGTCGACATACCGCGCACCTGACGCGTCTCCATGTGAGTAGACAATTTCATCACCCTCGACAGTATAGTCATTGGAGATTGTCCCGGTCAGCGTCCGCTCATATCGAGACGGGCCGTCGGTACCCGTACGGGTTGTCCCATCGCCAAAGTTCGAGATGGCCTTACCGTGTCGATACGACTGCACAGGTGTCGGTCCGGTAAGCATGACCGTCCTGCCGTCGATGTTCGAAGGACCGTCGGAAATGAAGGCCGCGCTCCACTCGCCCACGAGACAATCCGCCCCGGCCAGCGGCCCTTCGTCCGGGCACACCTGAGTCGCTCGGCAGATCGGGGGGCCCCAGATCGGCGACGTCAACAGGCTAATGAGCGCCACGACGACCGCGGCTATTGATCCGGCCTTTTTCATTTCGATCCCTACGATGTGCATTGTTGCTGCGTTGGCACGTCTGGGCGCTGCACGTGGCCGCTTGTCGGTTTCTGTAGATCGTTGCGTTTGTTCAGGCGCGGTCTCAGTGTGGAACGACGCACAGCGCCAGGCTATCGCCCTTTTGGCGGTAATCTGTGAACCGGCATAACCGGCAGCGTTGACTTTCTGGCTATTTACGCCGCAACGGCGACCTACGAGTCGCCCGCGTCGACAACGAACGCCGCGCCTGGCTGCTCGCTCACCGACCCCATCGCCGTCGAATGACACACTGAAGCCAGCGCGCGCGAGGTGGTAGCCAAAGGCCGCCGCACCCGGGCGTGACGAGGTCGTTGACTATACCCTCGGCAGCCGACGCATCCGCGTTTGGTGGTCAGCGCCAACGCATATACGGGTACTTACCCGGTCATTGTGTTGGTCCACAACCGGGCTGACGGTGATGTGCCCGGCATCCTCTTGCCGTTACCCAATGATCTGGCCGGTGGTGGCACCATCGACGTCTCTCGGATCCGATTTGCTGATCCGACGTCGTTTGGGCATCGACATGGCCGAATTACTTCGGCGCTGGCCACGAAGGTTGACCACGGCCTTCGCCGACTCCTTGGCCTTTAGAGCACCGACTGGACGCGCTCCGCGCTGATGCAACGGCAGCACTGTGCCCACCACCACGGATGCGGTCAACCGCAGTCCCTTCGACGCAGCATGATGATCCCGCATGATCTGTCGCGGCCGACATAATCATGCGGGATCATCATGGCACGTGGGTCGGGTTTGCCTTTAGGCGCGACACGCGCGGCTGACCGGCGCGCGCCGGCCCAGGTAGCGCCACGGCGCTACTTGGCGGCGGCCGGCGGGTGGCGTCCCCACCGCTGGTCCGGATCGCGGATGGCCTGGGCGTGTGGCCGGGCTCGTGGGCCTGGATGTCGACGATCGCGGCCGGCCGAGCAACAACGATCACGTCGAGGGCCAAGTTTCCTGCCGTACCTCACGCCACGGCCGTCCGGACTCGAGATCGTGGGGTAGATCGTCCAACGCCTCGTCGAGCATCTGCCGTTCGGCTTCAGTGGGGGTATAGACCGGCTCACCGAAGTGCGTGCGCAACGCCTCCTGGATCACCTCAGACCGCGTGCGATGTTCGATCTTGCGCACCCGCTCCACGAGTTCGTATAGCTCCTCGGGCAGCGTGACGGCCACCTTTTTGACGGCCACGACGAGAGCCCCCTCGGAAGTATGACTTAATCATACCAAGCCTTGAGGCAGCGTAACCCGCAGTGTCAGGCTGGCTGGTCGGAGCAACGGCCCGGTCACTTGGCGTTGAAGTAGCTGGCCTCGGGGTGGTGGATGATGATCGCGTCGGTGGACTGCTCGGGCACGAGCTGGTACTCCTCGCTCAGCGCCACCCCGATCCGTTCTGGTTCGAGCAGCGCCGCCACCTTGGCCCGGTCTTCCAGGTCGGGGCAGGCGGGGTAGCCGAAGGAGTAGCGGCAGCCGCGGTAGTCGGTGGCGAGCAGCCCGGCCAGGTCCGGCGGGTCAAACGAGTCCAATGAACGCCCGTCGGGCAGGACCAGCTCACCCCGAACCCGGCGGTGCCAGTGCTCGGCCAACGCCTCGGTCAGCTGCACCGAGAGCCCGTGCACCTCGAAGTAGTCCCGGTAGGCGTGACGGGCCCGCAGCTTCTCCGCGTACTCACTGGCGGGCTGGCCGACGGTGACCAGCTGCATGGCGATCACGTCGAGACCATCGGTGCGGGGTGCGAAGAAGTCGGCGATGCACAGCCGCCGTTCGCGGCGCTGGCGGGGGAAGGTGAACCGGGCCCGTTCGGCAGCGGCGTTCTCGTCGAGCACGACGAGGGTGTTGCCTTCGCTGTAGCACGGGAAGTAGCCATAGACCACGGCGGCTTCGAGCACCTGGTCGGCGACGAGCCGGTCGAGCCAGTAGCGCATGCGCGGGCGGCCCTCGGTCTCGACCAGCTCCTCATAGGACGGTCCGGTGCCGCCACGGGTGCCGCGCAGCCCCCATTGGCCCAGGAACGTGGCCCGCTCATCCAGCATGGCCACGTAGTCGGCGAGCGGGATGCCCTTGACCACCCGGGTGCCGAAGAACGGCGCCACCGGGCGGGCCACGTCCGATGACACGTCGGAGCGGACCGATGCGTCGTCCAACTCGGGCAGGTCGGCGGCGACGATGCCGCGGTGGCGCTCGCGCCGTTGCCGGCGTTCGGCCAGCCGCCGCTCCCGTTCCGGGTCGGCCGCGACCGCCTGACCCCGCTTGGCCGCCATCACCCGGTCCATCAGGGCCAGGCCCTCGAACGCGTCGCGGGCGTAATGCACCTCGCCGTGGAACAGGGCGCGCAGGTCGTCCTCGACGTAGGCGCGGGTGAGCGCGGCGCCGCCGAGCAGCACCGGCCAGCGGGCCGAGACGCCCCGGGAGTTCATCTCCTCGAGGTTCTCTTTCATGATCACGGTGGATTTGACCAGCAGGCCGGACATGCCGATCGCGTCGGCACCGGCCTCCTCGGCGGCGTCGAGGATCGCCGTGATCGGTTGTTTGATGCCCAGGTTGACCACGTCGTAGCCGTTGTTGGACAAGATGATGTCGACCAGGTTCTTGCCGATGTCGTGCACGTCGCCCTTGACCGTGGCGAGCACGATGCGGCCCTTGCCGGCGGCGTCGGTGCGCTCCATGTGCGGCTCGAGGTAGGCCACCGCGGTCTTCATCACCTCGGCCGACTGCAGCACGAACGGCAGCTGCATCTGCCCGGAGCCGAACAGCTCACCGACGGTCTTCATGCCCGACAGCAGCGTGTCGTTGATGATCTCCAGGGCGCTCCGCCCGTCGGCCAGGGCCGCGTCCAGGTCGGCCTCGAGGCCGTTGCGTTCACCGTCGACGATGCGCCGGGCCAGCCGCTCGGCCAGCGGCAGCGCGGCCAGTTCCTCGGCCCGCGACGCCCGCGCGGAGGCGGCGTCAACGCCCTCGAAGAGGTCGATGAACCGGCCCACCGGGTCGTAGCCCTCCCGCCGGCGGTCATAGATCAGGTCCAGGGCGGCTTCGCGCTGCTCGTCCGGGATCTTCGCCATCGGCAAGATCTTGCTCGCGTGCACGATCGCCGAGGTGAGCCCGGCCTGCACGCACTCGTGCAGGAACACCGAGTTGAGCACCTGCCGGGCGGCCGGGTTCAGGCCGAAGGAGACGTTGGAGACACCGAGGGTGAAATTGACCCCCGGGTAACGGCGGGCCACCTGGCGGATCGCCTCGATCGTCTCGATCGCGTCCCGGCGGGTCTCCTCCTGCCCGGTGGCGATCGGGAAGGTCAGGCAGTCGATGAGGATGTCCTCACGGTGCAGGCCCCACCGCCCCGTCAGGTCGTCGATGAGCCGGGCCGCCACCCGTACCTTCCACTCCGCGGTGCGGGCCTGACCCTCCTCGTCGATGGTCAACGCGACCACTGCCGCGCCGTGCTCGCGCACCACCGGCATCACCCGCGCGTACCGCGAGCCCGGCCCGTCGCCGTCCTCGAAGTTCACCGAGTTGATCACACAGCGCCCGCCGAGGGCCTCCAGCCCGGCCTCGACCACGTTCGGCTCGGTCGAGTCGAGCATGATCGGCAGGGTGGACGCGGTGGCGAACCGGCCGGCGATCTCCCGCATGTCGGCCGCCCCGTCGCGGCCCACGTAGTCCACACACACATCCAGCAGGTGCGAGCCGTCGCGGGCCTGCTCCCGGGCGATCTCCACACAGGCCTGGAAGTTGCCCGCCAGCATCGCCTCGCGGAAGGCCTTGGACCCGTTGGCGTTGGTCCGCTCCCCCACCATCAGCACGCTCGCGTCCTGCGCGAAGGGCACGTGGTGATACAGCGACGACACCCCGGCCGTCAGCTGTGGCGCGATCGCCGCCGGCTCCACCCCATCGACCGCCTCGACCACCGCAGCGATGTGCTCGGGCGTGCTGCCGCAGCACCCACCGACCAGCCGCGCCCCGTACTCCCCGACAAACCGGCGCAGCGCCGCCGCCAGCTCCTCGGGCCGTAGCGGGTAGACCGCGCCGTCGGCGGTCAGCTGCGGCAGGCCCGCGTTCGGCATCACCGACAGCGGGACCCGCGCATGCTGGCACAGGTAGCGCAGGTGCTCGCTCATCTCGGCCGGGCCGGTCGCGCAGTTCAGGCCGATCAGATCCACCCCGAGCGGCTCCAGCGCGGTCAGCGCCGCCCCGATCTCCGAACCCAGCAGCATCGTGCCGGTCGTCTCC
>JBLNGJ010000607.1:0-4150 GCA_050264675.1 Micromonosporaceae bacterium | reverse complement strand
GGCATGGCCGGCACCTCCGATCCTTTCCTGCGCAAAGACCTTGGGGGATCGTATACCCACCGGACCCGTCCGGACCGTCCATCCGCGGGAAGATCACGATCCAGGGCGCCGGACGCCGAGTCGTTCGGCACTCGGCCCGTAGGCAATCGCGATCATGCCGTGGATCGCCGGGCGTGGCGGGGCTCAGAACAGGGCGAGCTGACCGGGGGCGGGGTCGCGTCGGGCCCGCGTGCTGCGCGTCCAGGTCCAGGGCCGCCGCACGAACGGCGACTCATCGGTCAGCGGCGGCGCCCCGCCGGTCAGGGCCCACAGGGAGCGGCCCAGAATGATGCCCCGCAGCGCCAGCGCCCGCCGCATGGCGAGCAGGTTGAGCGGCAGCCGGGCCGACTCCAGGTCGGGCATCGGCAGGTCGGCCCGCATGCGCATGAGCTCACGGTTGCGGTTGACCGCGACCCGGGTGGACGGCGCTGCGAGGGAGTCGGCGGCCCGCTCGCCCACCAGCGCCCGCACGTCGGCCTCGGCGCCGTTGTCGAGGGCGGCCCAGGCCGCGTCGACGGTGCCGAAGTGGGTGAGCAGCCGGGCCGCGGTGGCCGAGCCGAACCCACGAACCCCGGCGAGGTTGTCCGACGGGTCGCCCCGCAGGGCCGCGTAGTCGCGGTACTGCCACGGCTGCACCCCGCAGATCGTGGTCAGAGACTCCGGGGTGACGAGCACGGCCTCGTCCAGCCCGCCGTTGCGCACCCGCAGCACCGATGTGGTCGGGTCGAGCAGCGCAAACGCATCCCGGTCGCTGGTCACCAGCACGCAGCGCCAGCCGTGCGCCCGGGCGTGCGCGGCCGCGCTGGCCAGCACGTCGTCAGCCTCGTAGGCGGTCGGCACCACCGCGCACAGGCCGGTCGTACGCACCAACGCGGGCGCGGCGAGCACCTGCTCAGCGAGGTCGGCCGGCTTCTCGGCCCGATGCGCCTTGTACCCCGGGTAGTCGACCTTGCGGACGGAGTGCTCCGGGCAGTCGAAGCCGACCACGACGGCGTCGGGACGCAGCTTCGCCGCCGCCCGGGCGATATACCCGACCAGCCCTTTGAGCGCCCACACCGGACGGCCGTCGCCATCGACCAGGCGCCCGGTCGCGGCGGCGTGGTAGGCCCGGTGCATCAGGCTGTTGCCGTCCAGCACCAGCAGCAGCGGCGGGGCATTGGTCGCCGGCACCCGCTCAGCCTAACCACCCGCGGTGCGCACGGCCGCGACCCCGGCGGACGGGCGCGTTGACAGCGCCGGTCGGCAGCGGCGACGATGCCGCGATGAGTTCGGATACCTCGACGCCCGGCCCGGCCGCGCGCCTGACCCTCGACGACTTCGCCGAATGCGTAGATCACCTCGTGCAGCGATTGGAGGCGCTGCCGGACGAGCGGTGGTCGGCACCAGCCGGCACGCTGCGCTGGACGGTGGCGCAGACAGTCGACCATCTCGTCGACGGGTACGCCTGGCTCGCCATGCAGGCGGTCGAGCCGCGGTTCGGGCGTGTACGCGCCGACATCGTCGTGCACGAAGGGGTGTCCACCGACGACCGGCTGGCCGCGGTGGCGGCCGCGCGTGAGCTGTTCATCATGGTGCTCGCGCACACGCCGGCCGACCGCAAGATCTGGCACCCACATGGGACCACCGACGCCAGCGGAATCCTCGCCATGGGGGTGGCCGAGAGCACGCTGCACGGCTACGACATGGGCGTGGTCGACCTCAACGCGCGGCCGCCGGCCCTGGCTCACGGGGTCGTCGACCGGCTGCTGCCCGACAGCCCGCGTGATGCCGGGCCGTGGCAGGGTCTGCTCTGGTCAACCGGACGGCTCAGCCTGCCCGGCCGCGACGACGTCACCAGTTGGCAGTGGGACCCAGCCCCGCGCTGACCCCAGGTTCGTAGCATGGCGGTGTGGAGCTCCCTGAAATCGTTCTGATGCTGGGTCGCACGCCAGCGGTGCTGGAGGCACTGCTGGCCGACCTGCCGGATGAGTGGCTGCACCGCAACGACGGTCCAGGGACGTGGAGCGCCCACGACATCGTGGGTCACCTGCTCCATGGCGAGGCCACCGATTGGATGCCGCGTACCCGGATGATCATCAAGCACGGCACTGACCGGTCGTTCGAACCGTTCGATCGCGAGGCGATGCTGGGTCGGGAACGCGAGGCGGTCACCGCGGTGCTGGCCCGGTTCCAGGCGGCGCGGGCCGATGGTCTCGCGGAACTGTCATCCCTGCAGCTGACCGCTGCCGACCTGGAGCGTCGCGGACGGCACCCGGAGTTCGGCGAAGTGACGCTCGGACAGCTGCTCGCCACGTGGGTGGCGCACGACCTCACCCATCTGGCGCAGATCGGTGAGGTGCTCGCTCGGCGCTACCGCACGGACGTCGGCCCGTGGCGGGCCTTCCTGCCGGCGCTGGATCGCACGGCCGACGCAGAGTAGACCGGTCTTCCTCGTTGGCGAGGCCGGCATTGGAGGTCACGGTTGGCCGCTCATGTCATCGATGAGGCCGGCTAATTCGGAATGCGGGTCGCACCGGGCCGGGCGAGTTAGCTGGACTCGGCGGTGCCGTTCGGCCGATCGCCGAGGTCGTGCTGGGGCTGAGCCGATCCGGTGTGGCACCTCGCGCAACCGAGGACCTTCCTGGCGCCGGTCCGGAAACCTTGGCCGTGGTGGAGTACCTTTCGGATAATCTCGCCGGGTGCGCCGCGGTGCTCGTGGTGACCGTCCGGGCGGAGCCGTGCGCCGCGCTGGATCTCGCCCGCGCGGCGACCCGCTGCGGCGGCGGCCTCATTGAGCTCAGCGCACTCAGCGACGACGAGATTGGTGAGCTCGCCGCCGATCGGCTCGGCGCCCGACCCGGGCTCGGTTCCGCCGCCCGTGCTGGCGCGGCTGAACCACGGATGTGCCCGGCAAACCCGTTGATGGCCGAGGAGATCCTCAACGACTTGATTTACTTCGGGCGCCCTGGCCCGCCGTGGGGACCAATGGCGTGTGGTTGGTGAGTTACCGGCCCCGAGCACCGCCATCGTCAACAGCATTGCCCAACGGCTTCTCGTGCCGGACGGGCCCGGCTGGTATGCGTTTCGGCATGCGTTGACGGCCGAAGCGCTGCGAGACGAACTACGGCGGGCCCGGACGCAACCAGCAGATCGCGCAGCGCCTGCACATCTCACCGCGGACCGTCGAGAAGCACGTGGCCAGCCTGATGCGCAAGACCGGGCAAGTTGACCGTGCGGCTCTGCTGACGTTCGCCGCGGTCGAGTTGGGCAACAGCGCGTGACCGCAGCTGAGCATCTCCTATGGACAGTGTCCCGGCGCGATGACGTCGCGCCTACCCGCCTCGCAGCTCGCACTGCTACATCCAGTCGGGGTCGTCGGCGCCCCGGCAGATCTCAGCCACGAGGAGAAACGGATCGCGAACGCCGGTGGTGGCCGGCCTGACATGTGCGCATCGTGTCTCCGGTTGGCATATGAAATCCAAGTCTCCGCGCCACGACCCGCCAATATGGGGGCTGCCCCGCATATCACGGCCGCGAATACCTCGATACGCTGAGCAATCGTCGACGCCACGGGTTCAGCCCACAGAGACAGACAACGGCTCGGTGGTATGCGGTCGTCGTCAACGGATGTGGGAGGAAGCATGCCGGATAGCGCCGACCTGGTGGTGCAGGCGTTGCGGTGGATGGAACCGGATCGGCGGGGAGGCGATCTGGTAGATCATCCGGCCGGCGAGATCAGGATGGGTGACCGGTCGTGGCTGGCCGCCCGGGCGGCCGCGCTGTCGGGGGGTAGCGCCTGTCAGGCCGGCTGGAGCACTGCCATCTGCGACCTGGTCGGTGGCGAAACGTGCACGATCGGAGGTTCTCGTACCTTTGCTCCGAACGATGGACATGAATAGTTGCCGGCGCTTTGCGGGTAACCCGAAGCGTGCGGGTGTAGATCGACCGCGTCCGTGGTCGAACTTACGCCGGCTCATCGGCAGATCGCTCTCTTGCATTTGATACGAACCGTGAATGTCGGCCGGTCCGGTGACGTGTGCGCGTCGTGTCTCCGGTTGGCATGTGAAAATCGAAATCTCCGGACCAGCGGGCTGGACTGGAGCACTGTCTACTGTGACACGGCCGGCGGGCC
>JBLNGJ010000606.1:0-8911 GCA_050264675.1 Micromonosporaceae bacterium | reverse complement strand
ATGAGGTACGCACCCGCAAGGTCGAGGCCCACCTGCTACCGGAGGAGGTCGCCCACGCCGCCGCGGCCGGAAACCCACCCGACATCGCCGAGTACTACTCACTCTCGACCCAGACCGCGCTCGACACCCGCGCCAGCAACGGCGAGCCGCTGTTCATACCCGCACAACGCGCGATCGCCGGACGCACGAAAATCCTCGACGAACCGGTCATCATCGACGAGATCATCCCCACCGTCCGCCAGCACTACAGCATCGGCGGCGAACTGGTCTCCATGCCAACCTTCGTCTCGACCAACATCCTATTCGCGAACAAAGCCATGCTCACCCGCGCCGGCATCGAACAGATGCCCGCCACCTGGCACGAACTCACCACCGCCTGCGCCGCCATCACCGCACTGCCCGACGGACCTACCCACGCCGTGAGCTGGCCCAACTACGGCTGGCTGTTCCACATGGAAATCGCCGGACAAGGCGGACTACTCAGCAACAACGGCAACGGCCGCACCGGCCGATCCACCCGCGTCTTCCTCGACTCCCCCGAAATGCTCAACTACGTGCACTGGTGGAAACAGATGCACGACAACGGCTACTACCTCGCCACCGAAGACCTACACTACGTCACCGTCATGCAAGCATTCCTACGCCAAGAAATCGCATTCGTCGTCACCACCACCGCCGTCGCCCAAGTCGCCACCACCATGGCCCCCCAAGCCGGCATCGAACTCATGGTCGGCCAACTACCACGCCACCACCACGACTCCTCCCCCGGCGGTGTCCTCGGCGGCGGCTCATTCTTCCTCACCGCCAACCAACCCCCACACAAACGAGACGCCGCCCTGGCCTACCTCCAACACCAACTCAACCCCCACCACGCCATCACCCGCATGCACAACCACCCCAACCCCCTCACCTCCCTACCCATCACCCAAACCGCCTACCACCACGCCATGACCCCCACCTGGACCCCGCCCTTACCCGGCAACCACACCGCCACCCACCAACTCACCACCGCCCACCAAAGCCCCGCCGCCGCCGGCCCCGCCCTCGGCAACCTCAGCAACATCAACGACGCCATCACCCAAGCCATGCACGACGTCCTACTCGACCACGCCGAACCCGCCCACCGATTCCACACCGCCACCCAACAAGCACAGGCAGCCCTCGACCGCCACAACGCCGCCGCCCTCAACTACCCACCCCAAACCCCCACCGAACTCAGGGCCGGCTAACCCACCACCACCGGCAGCAGGTCGTCATGGTCGGCCCTCGGAACTGGAACGCAACATCTCCCGGATCCGCCAGGGCACTCCTGGCTCGTCGACGCCAATGGCGAGCGCTACACCCGTGCTGCGGCTTGGGGCGGTGGACCTCATCGAGGACGAGCTCGCCACGCTCGCCTGAGTCCGTCACGCACGTCCTTACTATCGGTTCGGCGTATCCATTTCACGGCTCATTGAGCAAACGCCAGCAACCATTACCTGGCCTCCAGCAGTTTCGGATATGCGGGGGGCTGGGTGCGGCTGGTTGACTCGGTGGTGCGGCGCGTTGGGGTCGGGATGCTCGCTTGCCTTGAGGAGGGGCCAAGCCTCATTCACCGCTAGCTCCCCCTCCTGAGCTAGCGCCGCAACTTGCCACGCAGGCTGTGCATCGCAAGTCAAGAGTCTGCTCATCGAAGGCGGGTTCATGATGAACATCAATCCTGTGGCGTACGCTAAGTCGCATATCCCGCCGCCGGGGCACCAGCGAACCTACATTCTGGGCTTGACCATCGGCGGGATCGCCAATGGCGTCTTTCTGCCGATCTACGTGCTGTACCTCACTCAAATTGTGGGGATTTCGAACTCGAAAACCGGGCTGGCAATCGCGATCGCCGGGCTGATCGGCCTTCCGCTCACCCTCGTGGCCGGAGATTTGGCCGATCGCCTGGGGCCTCGCCGGGTGGTGTTGTTCGGACTCGTAGGACAGGTCGTCGGAATGGGCAGTTACGTGTTCATTCAGGGGTTCTGGTCACTGCTGATCGTTGTCATGAGCATGAACATTTTTGCGTACGCCTACCTCGCGTCCGAAGGTGCGCTGTTACGCCGAATCGGAGGCGACGACACGGTCACCTTCCGTAACCAGGC
Organism: Micromonosporaceae bacterium; assembly: GCA_050264675.1. Lineage (GTDB taxonomy): Bacteria > Actinomycetota > Actinomycetes > Mycobacteriales > Micromonosporaceae > JBLNGJ01. The sequence continues at coordinate 6,788 of JBLNGJ010000606.1, read as the reverse complement.
CCTGGTGCTTGGGAGCATTGCCGTCACGGTCGGGGCGGTCGTCTCCGGCATTGGTATTTCCATCGGCACTCCCTGGGTCTACCGCACCATGTTCCTGGCCGTCGCAGCCGCCTATGCGGTGGTGATCCGCATAACCCTCCGTATCCCCGACTACAAGCCGCTGCCGAAGCCGCAGAACACCGGGTCGGAAGACACTGGGCAGGCAAAGGTTCGCCGTTGGATAGTGTTGCGGGACAAGCCGTTCATGGCCTATGCGCTGGTCGGTGGGTGCATGACATTGTCCGCTTTTGTAGAACACCAGCTGCTGCCGATATGGATAGTGGTGCACACCTCCGCGCCACGCTGGACCGTCTCCCTTGTTTTTGTGATCGGTACGGTAATTCCCATCCTGCTTCAGATGCGCCTGAGTAGAAATATCAGATCGACGTGGCAGGGCGGCTCGGCCCTGCTCCGCTACGGCGCAACGCTGACGCTGGCATACCTGGTTCTGGCCGCGATGCAAGGGCGTTCCCCGTGGCTGGCGACGGTCCTGGTCATCGTTGGTGTCACGCTCATCTCAATTGCTCAGATCTGGGGCGTCTCCGGCCGGTTCGTACTTGAGTACAATCTGCCGCCGGCGCACGCCCAGGGGCAATACGACGGGTTCCTGAATACGGTCACGACGTTGGGTGTCTCGGCGGCGCCCCTGGTGCTGCTCGGAGTCGTGGCCGACCGAGGTTTTGCTGGCTGGGCTGGCCTTGGCGTGTTCTTTCTCCTGGTCGGATTCATCAGCCCGAGCATCGCGGCCTGGGCAGAGCGCACGCGCCCGCAGGCGGCGACCCCAACCGAAACGACGACCGAGTCGGACGAGGTGGACCGGGCGAATAAAGAGGACCGGACGAACAAGGAGGACCGGACGAACGAGGTGGACGAGACGGACGAGGTGGGCCGGGCAAACAAGGCGGACGGAGCGGCCGGGGCGGACGGGGCGAACAAGGCCGACACTATCTTGGCGAAGGCCGGAAAGGACGACAGCCGATGACCACCGAACAGCGACTCCTGAGCGCTGGTGACGCGGTAGGCAGGCGTTCGCTTTCACCCAATGAGGAACTCTGGTGCGCCTTGGACCGGGGCGATGATTTCAGCGTATTTGGCTCGCGGAAGATTGTCCCGGCCGGCTGGCGCTTGCACGGGCCCCTTGACATCCCGACCCTGCAGCTGGCGTTGAACGACGTCGTCGCGCGGCACGAGGTCCTGCGTACCATCATCATCAGGGACAAGGACGACCCCCATGCCCGCATCTACCCACCGAGTCCAGCCGCGCTGACGGTCGTCGACCTTGCGCCGGCGGCCGTCGAGGCCGACCGCGAGCACCGGGCGCACGAGTTCCTCAACGAGGTCGACGACGGCAGTAGATGCGACCCTGCGCGACTGCCCTTGCTGCAAGCCACGCTGGGGCGATTTGGCGACGACGACGCGGTGCTCGTGCTCATCACCCATCACGCGGTCAGCGACGGCTGGTCCATGCACCTGATCATGCGTGACGTCGCCGTCTGCTACGCGAAACGTCGCGGGCTGCCCGCCCCCGAGCTGCCGGAGGTTCGCCAGTACGGCGAGTACGCGAGCTGGCAGCAGCAGGCCCGCCACGATGAATCCGCCGCCATCGCGCGCGAGTACTGGCAGGCCAAGCTGGCGGGTGGGAGGTTCCTCACTCTCCCCACCGACCGGACCAGGCAGCTGGAGGTCCCACCGGTCTATTCGGTGTACCGGTTCCTGTTTGACCAGCAACTGGTCAGCGCCACCACTTCGCTGGCCAAGTCGGTGAACAGTTCACCGTTCATGGTTCTCTATGCCTGCTTCAACCTGTTCCTGCACCGCCGGACCGGCACGACTGACATCGTCGCACCGATCTTCACGTCCGGTCGCACGGAGCCCGAGTTTCAACAGACGGTCGGGCCGTTCTTCAACTTGCTGCCGATCCGGACCGACCTGGCCGGCTGCGTGACCTTCGCGGATCTGGTGAACCGGACTCGGGCCACGTTGCTGGAGGCGTACTCCCACGAGCTGCCGTTTAGTGAGATCGCGGCTCGGGCCGACCCGGAACTGATGCAACAGTCGCTCGTGGACACCAACGGCGCCGCCACCGGGTTCGAGATCTTCCAGTACCCGCGGGAACTGGAAGCCAAGCTCATCGGCGATGTGCGCTACACCGGGCTCCGCCGACGCCTGATATCGTCCTCCGACACCTCCGAAATCCTGGACGGCAACCTGTGGGATTTCGACCTGGACCCCGCTGGCGACATGGTGGGCGCCGTGAAGTTCAACGGCCTCCATTTCGACCAGTCGACCATCATCGGGATGATCGACGAGTTTCGGGAGTTGTTGCGCGCGTCGCTGAGGTCTCCGGATTCGGCCCTGCTGCGGTGAGGAGCACAAGGCGGCAGCCCTTGCCGCCAGCCGACATGCGGATGGCCTTCCCTCGGAAACCTGCCTCTGACAACGAGCAGTCTCCGAAATGAGAAGGCCATCTTCTGATTTTAGGAAAGGTGCGGAAGGCGGTGCCGCCCGTCGTTCATGGCATCAGGACGCGGCTTGCATCCGGCGCCTGGTCTCCGGCGAGCAGGCACCGGAACGCGTCGACCAGATCGGAAGGCCCTTGGCCATGTCGTATGGCCAGCCAGGATGACATCCGCCGCAGAAAACGGTTCTCTGCTTCGTGGTACCGGGCGTAGTACGCGTCGGCTCCCGCTTCGGCGATGGCCTGGTCTTCGATCATCGGCGTGAAGAAGAACTCCGGCTGCGGATTGGGCAGCCCGGGCGGCGCCACGTCTTCCGCGCCCGGATGAGTGAAGCCTATGAGCACGCCGCACGATAGCGACGGCGCAAAGTACTGGTACACGGCCCGCCGCCACTGAGCCGCGCCAGTGAAGTCGACGAAGACGGCCGGTGACGTCACGCCAGCCGATTCGATGGCGTCGTAGGTGACGACCTCATCGTATATTCTCAGGCGCTTGACGAATGCCTTATTGCCCGCAGAAGTGATAGCCACGGTCGCGATACCGACACGTCGCTCCAGCAGCTCGTCAACCATGCCTATCGCGGTCTTGCAGGAAGCGCTGGTGATGATAAGCGACTTCGCGCCGCGGTTGACCTGCCGTTCAACGAGGCTGGCAAGGTTGAAGGAGGCCGGGAACACGGGCCGCATGAGGGCGCGGAAGTCGTCCAGGTAGTCCGGTTCGCCGACGCGCTGGAAAGTCAGGTACCAGGGATGCAGGAACGCCCGCTGCGGTGATCTATCCAGGAAACCCCGTGGCGTGACTTCCCCGTGCACCGTGTGGTGGCTCGCCATCGGCACGTAGCCGAAGTAGCGGCCGCCAACCGGAATGTCCGCGTTGCGGGACTCCGCGACCCGTACAAAACTCCAGAGCGGCACCCGGCCGAATCCGGGCGGGCCAGGGAAGGCGTTCCAGAAGGGTGTGATGCCGTCGCCGAACTGCGTGTAACTCACGTTATTGGCGGTGAGGCCAAACTTCTCGATCGCGAGCCGGACCTCGCCTGGCTGTAGCACACCCATGACCGGGACCCGGATCTCACTCACGGCGAGATTATCTCGCCGGACCAGCACTTCCCATTCTTCTCGCGTGGGCACTGTGCCCCCTTCGTGTTTATCTGCCTCGGTCAGACGCCGCGCCGTCAGTCCGCGCGCTGATTCCGTTGCGCTTCCACGCTGTTGTACAGATGCTTGATGTTCGAACTGCCAAACGTGGTCGCGCCGGCCCGCTCGATGATCTCCATAAAGATTGTGTTCCTCGGGTGAACGGACCTGGCGAAGATCTGATAGAGCTGGCCGTGGTGGTCCTCGTCGACCAGGATGTTCAGGTCTCGCAGCTGCTCGATCGAATGCCGCTTCGGCCGCACGCGGTCGGCGAGCGCGGTGTAGTAGGCGGCCGGAGTCGACAGCAGCTCGACGCCACGGTCGGTGAGCTGCCGCACCGTGTTGAGGATGTCCTCGGTGCTGAAGGCCATGTGCTGCACGCCGGCGCCGTCATGGCTCTTGAGGAACTCGTCGATCTGACCGGACCCCAGCTCGGTGTCCGCCTCGACCAGGGTCAGCGTGACGGCACGCGACTTGCTCTGGACCACCTTGATGAACATTGCCTGGTTGCCGGTCACGATGCGCTCAGTGAGGGTGAGGTCGAAGTCCAACGCCCGCTGGTAGTACTCGGCGGTGCTGTCGAGCTGGCCCGGCTCGACGCAGGCCGCGAAATGATCCAACCTACGCAGCCCGACTCCGGGGGCGGCGCCACCGTTGGGCACCGCGGTGAGGCCGCGCACGTCGGCCACCACCGAATCGTCGGGTCGCTGTACGAACGTGTGCGTCACATCGCCGAAGCCGACGATCGTCGCGGTGGTCACCACTCCCTTGGTGACCGGCGTCATCACCGGTTGCGCGCCGCGCCGCACGGCCTCGGCGAACGCCTCGGCGGCGTCCGGCACCCGGATGCCGATGTCGGCAATACCGTCCCCGTGACGCTCCGCATAGGCTCGCGCGGGATGGTCCTCGCTTGACTCGGTGAGCAGCAGGTCGATCCCGCCCTGCCCTACGTTGACCGACAGCGTCGTTCCGTCGGCCGGTGCCGACGTCGCGCGCACGACAAAACCGTAGCCGTCAACGAGCCAGCTGAGAACCCGCCCGACATCATTGACGTACCACTCAGCATAGTCGACCGTCATTTCCCTGAAAACGTGTGCGCCGTTCTTCATGACTTAGGTCCTCCTGTCCCTCTCGCCACGATGCTCCAGGAGTCGGCTTGGCGCACCTTCCTATCTGCCGGAAAAGGGGGCCGTCGGGCACTGGTCGTGGAAGTCGAGATAACGCCTCAGTGACCAGCGCTGGCGGGGGGCTGCTTCAAAGAGCAAGTCTGCTCGGATCAGCGAGCGAGCCCAATCAAGCGGCGACATCGGCAGTGGCGTCAAGGGGCCTTGTCCTGGCGTACGCTGCTCCGGCATCCGGGGACGCGTGCCGACGGATCTTGCGGTCTGATACAGCGCCCGCGCCGTTCATGAGTTCGTTCGCTCCTCCATCATGCGCACGATGTCCGCCACTCGCTTCGTCGACCTGAGCTCATCGTCGCTGATATCCAGGTCAAGCCGCTCCTGGAGAACCATCGACAGCTCCACCAGCGCGAGCGTGTCAAGTCCCGCGTCCTCGCAGCTCGCGTCCGGGCGAACCTCACTCGCATTCAGATGAAGATCATCGACGAGAATCTTGACGAGCGTTTCATACATCGGTCTCTCCATTACTTGCGCGAGGACGTGCTGCCCAAGAGAGCGGCGCTAGGATTCAAAACAGCCGTGGCCACTACTATTCGGCAACGATTTCTACCTCCGGCCAGGTCAGGGTTGTCGCGCCCCAGGTCAGCCCACCGCCGAAGGCGGTAATCAGTACCCGATGATCAGCGGCCAGGAATCCGCTGGCGGCGGTTTGGGCGAGGAGGATCGGGATAGAAGCGCCTGCGGTATTGCCGACCTCGCGGATATTCTCGGCCAGCCGCTCGGCGGGAATGCCCAGCTCGTTGGCGACGGCCGAGGTGATGCGGGCGTTGGCCTGGTGGGTATAGAACCTGTCCACATCATCGAGCCGCCATCCTGCGGATTTCACGGCGGCGGCCGCCGCCGTACTCATCCGTTCCACCGCGTGCCGGAAGACCTCACGCCCGGCCATCTGAAAGTACTGGGGTGTCCCGGAACCAGGTCGGTTCTCCAGCGCTCCGCGCGGCCCGGCGGCCCCTACTCTGATCAGATCACTGCGCGCTCCGTCGCTACCCAGGATGATGTCGCCTACGGCACCGCGCTCGTCCGGAGATCCCTGCCTCAGCATGACCGCTCCCGCCCCGTCGCCGAAGATTGGAGCGGTAGACCGGTCATCCGGATCAAGCAGGGTGGAGAAGGATTCAGCGGCGACGACCATGACCCGCTCCGCGAGGCCGGCGGCGAGGAATCCCGCCCCGGTGGCCAGGGCGTAGAGGAAGCCGGAGCACACCGCCGAGACGTCGAAGGCGGGAACGCACCCCAGCCCAAGACCTGACGCGACTTCCGGTGCTGTCGCCGGGCACCGTCGATCCGGCGTCGTTGTGGCAAGTATCAGGGCATGGACGTCGCCGCCGCCAGCCGACTTGAGCGCTCGCTCCGCCGCTGCTGTCGCGAGGTCGGCCGTCGTGATGTCCGCAGTCACTCTTCGCCGCGTTGAGATACCCGTTCGGCTGGTGATCCACTCTTCAGAGGTATCCAGCCGGGCACAGAGATCGGCATTTGTCACTATAAGCGGCGGCAGCCAGTAGCCTATTCCACAGAGGACGGCGGCGGCGCCGCGCGCCCGCGGCCGCGATTCAAGTCTCATTGTTAAGCCTCGCCGCACCTTTCGGTTTCGCGTACCCTTCCGGACCCGCTCAACTCACCGAGTCGATCGGCGGCGGCATAAGCATGAGTTTCCCGCTCAGCCAGGTCGGCCGCCGCCATCCGGTCAGCAGGACCGCACGGCCCGTCGCCAGCCCGGTCACCGACCACAACACCGGCCGCTGGCTGGATGGGCTAGCAGGTCGGAAACGTTCCTGATGAACAACGCTCATTTCTCTCCACGGCTGACTGTCCCGCATCGCGCCTCCCAGTCAACCAAGGATGAGCGCAGCACCACGTACTCATAAATGCGGTCGAAGCTGAGCATGGTCGGAGAGGGTCGCCGCGGTGCCACTGTGCCAACATTGCTCTGTACCGCGGGAAATACGTGGCCTGGACGCAGACCGCCGAGG
>JBLNGJ010000605.1:0-2537 GCA_050264675.1 Micromonosporaceae bacterium | reverse complement strand
ACCATGCCCGGCATCATCCATGGCAGCCACGCCAGCACCTCGACGATCGGGCGGACGCCCACGCGGGTGCGGACGAGGACGTAGGCCACGACCGCGCCCAGCAGCATCGTGGCGGTGGCGCCGAGCAGGCCGAGCAGCAGCGTGTTGCCCAGCGCGCGCCAGACGAGGCGGTTGTTCCAGACGGCCCAGTAGTGGTCCGTCGTGACCATGCTCATCCGGTAGAAGCCGAAGAACTTGAAGAACGAGCCGATCGCGAGCTGGCTCACCGGCAGCACGACCGTGACCGCGAAGAACAGGAGGCAGAAGCCGAAGGTCACCCAGCGCCAGCGCCCCAGCCGGGCCACGCGCGGCGTATAGCCCTTGCCGGTGACGGTGAAGAAGCTCCGGCCGCCCAGCAGCCGCCATTGCCACGCGACCAGCCCGAACATGAGCACCATGATCCCGAGCGCCAGCGCCGTCGCCTGCGGGTAGTCCGGCTTGCTGGCGTGATGGATCAGGTGATAGATCTCGGTCGTGATCACCTCGATGCCGGCCGGGGTGCCGAAGATCAGCGCCGACTCGAAGCTCTCCACGCCGCGGATGAACGACAGCAGGAACGCGCTCGTCGTCACCGGCAGCATGAGACCGAGCGTCACCCGCCGGAAGGTCGTCCACGACGACGCGCCCGACATGCGGCTCGATTCCTCCAGCGCCGGGTCCATCGACTTGAACGCGCCGACCATCAAGAGGAACAGGAAGGGGGTGGAGTACTGCATCATGTGCCAGACGACCCCGCCGTACGAATAGATGTTGACGAGCGGCGCCCGGTCGCCGGTGAGACCGGTCCAGGCGAGGTTGATGAGGCCGCCCTTGGGCGTGGCCAGCATGCCCCACGCCATGGCGGTCAGGATCGGCGGGATGTAGAAGGGCAGCGTGATCAGCACCTCCAGCGTGTCGCGGTATGGCGTGTCGGTGCGGGCGACGATCCAGGCCAGGAAGAGCGCCACCACCATGGCCAGGCCCGTCTTCACCAGCGACAGCCCGACCGTGTTGAGCAGCACCACCGCGTTCGTGCTCGACAGCATCGCGCGATAGCCGTCGAGGTTGAACGCCCCGGACTCGCCCGGCGGGGTCGTGTGCAGGCTGCCGTAGACGAGCATCGCGAGCGGGTAGGCGGTCAGGAAGAGCAGCAGCGCCAGCAACCCTGCCAGCGCCAGCCGGGTCGTCATGGCCGCTATGGTACTCTGCCGCCAAGTCTTCGCGGAGGGCCAGGCATGACGACCGCCGAGTACGCCCGTCTGGAAGAGCGCATCCTCGCCCGCGACCAGCTCGGCGCCAGCCAGGCGCTGTACCGGCTCCTCGAGCAGGAACGGCCCCTCACCGAGATCACCAGCGAGACGGTCCGGATCCACGCCCCCTACACTCACGTGCCCTATCACCAGCGGCTCGACGACGGCGTGGTGAAGTTCGTGAACAACGACCACTGCCTGCTGAGCGAGCGGGTCGGGCTGCCGCTGTCGTCCATGGTGCGGCCCGAGCTGGCGATGCTGCCGATGGCCCAGACGGTCTGGTACATGCCGACCGGCCTCGATCCGTGGAACCAGCTCATCGGCAAGGCCCCGGGCCACTACACGCGCCTGTACGACATCACGGTCAACCAGACGCCGCCGATGCCCCAGGCGCACTGGCCCGATCAGGCGCCCGAGCACGTCGAGGGGACGCTGCCGGAGAAGCTCAACCACTGGCTCACGCTGGTGCAGCGCGGCGAGGTGCTCGCCTCGTACCGGGTGTTCCTCGGCCTCATGGAGGACGCGCCCAACCGCCGGGCGGCGCTGGCGCACCTGGCCTTCGCCGGGCTCATCGACGTGCAGGACCGGATGCTCCACAACCGCTCCTACACGACCGGCCACAAGGCGTACCGCGCCCGGGCCACGATCGAGCTGGGCGAGAGCATCGGCTGGGACGCCGCGCACCACGTGCTCTACGCCGGGGTGCCGGACATCGCCGTCGGGCCGCGCTGGTACTCGACCTACGAGATGGGCTGCAACATCGTCCAGAACCTGCTCGACGGCCGCGATCGTGATCTGCTGGCGCAGAAGGAGCCGCTGACCGCCGCCGAGGAGGCCCTGCTGATCGACGCCATCGTCCACCAGCGCGAGCCCTCGGTTGTCGCGGCGGTGGTGGCGCTGCTCAAGGGCGGCCGCAGCCCGCGCCGGATCCTGGACGCCATCCAGGTGGCGGCGGCCCAGGTGATCCTGGACACCGGCGAGCCGAACAACTTCTCGATGGCCCAGCACGGCTACGAGTACTGCAACACGCTCGGCTGGTTCTACGACACCTTCGAGCATCCGCACCGGCTCAAGCTGCTCTTCGTCGCGGCGTCCTTCATCAACCACGGCTCCGAGCACCAGGCCTGCACGCCGGGCAACGGGCGCCGGGCCCTCACCACCCCGCCCGGAGCCGACGCGCTGCCGCCGGCCGCGCTCCTGGCCCGGCTGACCGACGGGCTGCTCGCGCTCCGCGCCGACGAGGCGGTGGATCTCACCGCTGTCTACCTC
>JBLNGJ010000604.1:0-4062 GCA_050264675.1 Micromonosporaceae bacterium | reverse complement strand
GGCTCGAACGAGCCGTCCCGATCGCGTGGCACCTCAATGTCGACCGGGCCGACCTCGGTGACCACCGTCTTGGAGCGGCGCCCGTTGCGGGAGTTGCCGCCCGTACGGCCGGCCGGGTCGTGCTTGCCGTAGCCGAGGTGGGCGTCTAGCTCACCCTCCAGCGAGGACTCCAACACCAGCTTCGTCAACTGCGCCAACAGGCCACCCTCACCGGTCAGGCTCACCCCCTCGGCGCTGGCCCGGGCGACCAGCTCGGCCACCACCTTCTGGTCCACCACCGCGCTCGCCGGCGTCGCCTCCGGCTCCTTCTTCGCCACGGTCTCCATGATCACAGGTGCTCCTCCATCTACGGAGTTACACCGTTGTTCTTACAGTCCCGACCCTGGGCCACTGGCAACTCATGCAGATCGCCGATGGTCAGTTCATCTGGCGCTCCAGACTCGGCCGCACCTACCTCGTCCAACCCGAACCCATCGACGACCCCGCGCCCTCACGGGCTCGATCGCCAGACTGAGTAACGCCGACCCGGCCCGCGCTCGCCGTACGGAACAATGGCGACCGTGGATCGTCAACGGGCCGCTCAGCGCGGCGAGGAGACCGCGGCGAACCTTGCTGGCCGTGGGGTTCGCGCGATCGCGCTGACCTGGGTTGACAACGCCGGCATCACCCGGGTGAAGGCGGTGCCCATCGGGCGGCTCGGCCACGCGGCCGCCTGGGGCGTGGGCATGTCACCCGTCTTCGATGTGTTCCTCGTCGACGACTCGATCACGACCAGCCGGTTCGTCGGCGGGCCGAGCGGGGACCTGCGGCTCTACCCGGACCTTGACCGGGTGTGCGTGCTGGCGGCGCAGCCGGGGTGGGCCTGGGCGCCGGTGGACCGGCTCACCCAGGAGGGTGAAGCCCATCCGGCCTGCCAGCGCACGTTCGCCCGTGCGGCCGTCGCCGAGGCTGCCGGCGACGGGCTCGAGCTGCAGATGGCGTTCGAGGTCGAGTGGTTCCTCGGCGACCTAAACGCAACACCGGCCTGCATCGGGCCGGCGTATGGCATGACCCGGGTCATCGAACTCTCCTCCTACGCGGACGACCTGCTCTCCGCACTGGATGCCCAAGGCGTGCCGGTCGACCAGTTCCATCCGGAGTACGCGCCGGGTCAGCTTGAGCTCTCCGTCGCCGCGGCCGACCCGGTGCTGGCGGCCGATCGGACCGTCCTGGTGCGACAGACGATCCAGGCGGTGTCGATGGCGCACGGCCACTGGGCGTCGTTCGCCCCGGTCGTCGTGGCCGGCCAGGTCGGCAACGGTCAACACCTGCACCTCTCGGCCTGGCACGCGCAACGAGCCCTGTTCAGTGGCGGCGATGGCCCTTACGGCCTCACCGAAGCCGGCGAAGCCCTGCTGGCCGGCCTGCTCGACCGGCTGCCGGCGCTGACCGCGATCAGTGCGCCCAGCGTCGCCAGTCATCTGCGGCTGGTGCCCCAGCACTGGGCCGCGCCGTACCAGTGCTGGGGCCGGGAGAACCGCGAGGCGGCGCTGCGGCTGGTCACCGGGAGCATCGGCGAGCGGGACCGGGCCGCCAATGCCGAGTTGAAGTGCTGTGACGGCTCGGCGAACCCCTACCTGGTGGTGGGCGCGGTGACCGCCATCGCCCGGGCCTCGTTCGCATCGGGCCACCGGTTGCCGCCGGAGGTGCCCGGCGATCCGGCGCTGCTGCCGGCCACCGAACAGCCACCCCGACTGCCCCTGACGGTGACCGAGGCGCTGGCCGCGCTGCGCGCCGACGACGTGCTGCGCCCGGCCCTCGGCGAGCCGTTGCTCGAGGCGTTCTGCGCGGTCCGGCAGGCCGAGGCCGACCTGTTTACCCAGGCGAGCCCGGAGGAGATCGCCGAGGCCTGCCGATGGCGCTACTGATCGACGGCCATTGTCACCAGGTGCTGGCCGGCGATATCGACCGGGCCGGGTTCGAGCTGGCCTGCAGCGAGGCCGACCTGCCGGCGCCGCCGGGAGTGTCGTACGTGGACAGCCAGTTGGGCGTGGCGGTCCGGCGGTGGTGCCCGCCGGTGCTCGGCCTACCCGCCGGCGTGAGCATCGATGACTACCTGACCCGCCGGTTGGAGCTGGGCTGGTCGGCCGCGACCGAGGCACTGCTCGGTCGGGCCGGTCTGGCCGCGCTGCTGGTCGACACCGGGCTCGACACGCCGGATCTCGTCGGGCTGCCACTGCTGCAGACGATGGCCGCAGCGCCGGTGCACGAGGTGGTTCGGCTCGAGCGGGTGGCCGAGCACGTCATCGGCCGGGTAACCGCAGCTGAGTACTCCGAGGCCTTCGCGTCCGAGCTGGCCGAACGGGTCAGCCGGGCCGTCGCGGTCAAGTCCATCATCGCGTACCGGCATGGGTTGGCGATCCCGGCCGACCGGCCGTCGGCGGCCGACGTCGCGGCGGCCGCCCGCCAGTGGCGGCGCGTCGGTGGACGCCTGACCGATCCCGTCCTGCTGCGCCACGGACTGTGGGCCGGCGTGGACACCGGGTTACCGGTCCAGTTGCACACCGGCTTCGGCGACCGCGATGTTGCGCTGAGCCGGGCCGACCCGGCGCTGGCCCAGCCGTTCATCGACGCCACTCGGTCAACTGGGACGCCGATCGTGTTGCTGCACACGTACCCCTATCAACGCAGCGCCGGGTGGCTCGCCCAGGTCTATCCGCACGTATACCTGGACCTCGGCCTGACGGTGGGCCACCTCGGCTTGCGGTCGGACGCGGTGCTGGCGGAGTTCTTCGAGCTCGCCCCGTTCGGCAAGGTGCTCTTCTCCACCGACGCCTATGGCCTGGCCGAGCTCTACCTGGTCGGCGCGGCCCAGTTCCGGCACAGCCTGCAGCGGCTGCTCGCCGGCTGGGTCGCCGACGACGCGATGACCGCGGCCGACGCCGCGCGGCTCGCCGAGCAGGTCGGCGGTGGCAACGCCCGGCGGGTCTACGGCATCTGACACCCGGGCCGGCCCTAGGGAGCGAGCTCGGCCAGCCAGGAATGGGTCGGCTGGACCTCGGCGAGCGACTCCCGCAACCATGAGCGTTGTGCCGCGGTCAGGGTCGGCCGGAGGGCAAGGAAGTCCACCTCGTCGCGGGGCCGTGGGCCGCTCGATGTGCCGAGTTCGGCGGCGCTGAGGTGCCCATCGGCGACGTTCGGGTCGTGGCCCACCAACGCCCAGCCGGGAAAGTGGTCGAAGACGGCCCGCTGGTCGTGGTGAAAGACGGTGATGTCGACATCGCCGTGCTCGCGCGTCGGCCGACCGAGCCAGGCGTCCACGGCCCATCCGCCGGAGAGCATCCACGATGAGCCGAAGCCGAGGAGCAGGTCCCGGACGTACGCGACGGCATCCGGCACAGGCGAAGTCGGTTGGCGCGACGAAGGATCAGCCATTCTGCGCAGGCTGCGGTACGCGTCGATTCCGCGCAATCCAATTTGCCGGGCCAAGCTGAGCTCGGGCGACCGGTCGCCGATATGGCTGACCGGCTAGGCCGGAGAGGTCGGACGGCCCTGGACAGCCGGTGGGTTCGTCGCGACCATCACGGTGGAGCGTGCGTGGATCGCGCCCTTGAGATGAGCAGAGGGTTGCCGTGGGCCGCACCGCGAACTCCCCGGCCCGGCCCGTCGGGTCGATCGTTGCGTTGTGCGCCGCAGTGCTGATGATGCTGTTTGGCGTGATGATCACGATGCGGACCGCGGCGCAACCGGCAGCAGCCACCGCGATGCCGCCGGCTGCCGGGTCTGCCAGTGCGATCACCACGCTGCCCGACGTCCAGCCCCACCGGATGGTTCCGCCGCGCACCACACCGGTGCCGCCCCCACGCACGCTGACGATTCTCGGCGCCGGCGATGTGCTGCTGCACTCGTTCGTGTGGCGCCAGGCCGCGGCCGACGCTGACGCCGCCGGCGGCAAGGGCTACGACTTCGGGCCGATTTTCGCGGGCGTCGCCGGCCGCATCACCGCGGCCGATCTGGCGATCTGTCACCTGGAGACACCGCTGGCGCCACTCGGCGGACCGTACTCCGAGTACCCCCCGTTCT
>JBLNGJ010000603.1:0-5320 GCA_050264675.1 Micromonosporaceae bacterium | reverse complement strand
TAGGTATCGCTCCCGATGCGAAGATCCTGCCGGTGCGTATCGTGGGTAGCGCCGCCAATCCAGGCGATGGCAGTGGGCTGGCGCAGGCGATCGACTACTCCGTATCAAAGGGCGTGCAGATAATCAGCGTCTCCCTGGGCGCTAGTCCCAACGATGCCATTCGCACTTCCGTTCGGCAGGCACTGGCTAGCGGGGTGATAGTCGTTGCAAGCGTTGGAAACAGCGGCTCGTCGCTGGAGGTTAGGGCACCCGCGATCTACGAAGGCGTCTTGGTCGTCGGCGCAATTGACCACGAGGGAAGACGCGCAACGGTTTCCCTCCCCGCCCCAGAGGTCGTGATCGCTGCGCCCGGCGTGGATATAGTAACCACGGGCCTCAATGGAACCTATGGCAGCGGCAGCGGAACCAGTGAGGCGACGGCCATCGTGTCGGGGGCGGCGGCGCTCGTACGGTCGAAATTTCCAAATCTCTCGGCGGCCGAGGTGGTCCATCGGCTCACCGCGACCGCCACGGACGCGGGGGCGCCGGGCCGCGACGAGGAGTATGGGTACGGGGTGCTCAACCTCATTGACGCGTTGACCAAAGACGTGCCACCACTGCAGCCGTCGGTCGCCGCCTCACGAACACCGACGGCGACCAGGGCAAGTCCCGATCCATCCGACGGCCAGCACAACGTTCCGCGCTGGGCACTCGCGGCAGTCGTGCTCTTGGCCTTGATGGCGGCGGGCGGCATGTGGGCGGCGATGCGCGATCGATCCCCGAAGCAGTGAGCAGCCACGCTTTACGGCATCGGGTGGGCTGCAAGCGTCGAGGCCGTGGGCGGGCATCCCTGCTCGCGGCGGGAGGCATGTTCTGGTTACGGGCGATGATGATCCTGCATAGTCATGCCGGTGGGGAATGATCATGCAGGTTCATCATGAGAGGCAAAGAGAAGGTACCTGGGGTGACCGGCAGGAACCCCTGCGGAGGGGGCACGCTCAGCGACGCGAGTCGGGTTTCGGTCAAGGCCATGGCTCACGACTCTGGCCCCCGCGTAACCTTTCACGCCGGTGTCGTTCCGAAAAGAACGGCCGGCGAGGACTCCCGCGGTGCGCGGGTCGGGCAGCGGCGCCCCCCAGCCTGCCGCGGCGGGCCCGCGCACCGTTCGGGCTGCCGCCACAACCGACGCCGGCGGGGTAGCCGCGCGAGTCAGGCGTTGACGTCCACCCGGCGCAGGTCGCTGTGGCGCTGCAGAAACGTACGAATCGAGATGAGCGCGGCGATCCCGTCGCCGACCGCCGACCCGAGCTGCTTGGTGGAGCCGCGCCGGGCATCTCCGGCGCAGAACACCCCCGGTAACGAGGTGGCGAAAGCGTCGTCGGTCACCACGAAGCCCCACTGGTCGAGCTCAACCACTCCGCGCAGCCAGCCGGTGTTCGGGTCCAGCCCGATGAAGATGAACGCCGCGGCCGGGTGCCACCGGTACTCCTCGCCGGTCACCCGATCGCGGGCCTGCACCTCGGTCAGCCGGCCGTCGCGGCCGCCGAAGGACACCACGTCGGTGTTCAGGTGGACGCTGAACCGCGGGCTGGCGGCGACTTTGTCCTGCAGCAGCCGCGAAGCGGTCAGCCGCGGCCCGTGGGCGACGAACCGCACCCGGTCGGCGAACTGGGCCAGGAACAAGCCCTCCTCGAGGGCCGAGTTGCCGCCGCCGATCACCAGCAGCTCGTGCGCCCCGCGGTAGAACGGCCCGTCGCAAGTGGCGCAGAAGTGCACGCCGCCGCCGATCAGATCATCCTCGCCGGGAACACCAAGACGCCGGTAGGACGAGCCGGTCGCGATGAGCATCGTGTGCGTGGCCACCTGCTGGCCGGTGCTCAGCCACACCTGAAGGTCATCGCGATCAAGGTCCACAGACGACACCCCAACCGCGGACAGCAGCTCAACCCCGTACCGGCGGGCCTGGGCGATGAAGCGGTCGGCGAGTTCGGCACCGCTGATCCCGTCCGGGAAGCCCGGGTAGTTGTCGATCCGTTCGGTCACTCCGGCCTGGCCACCGAGGCCACCGGAGTCCACGACCAGAGTGTCGATGCCTTCGCGGGCGGCGTAGATGGCCGCCGCCAGGCCGGCCGGTCCCCCACCGGCGACGACCAGGTCGTAGGCACGCTCTTCGGCCTCCAGCGTCAGCCCCAGCTTGCGGGCGAGCTGCTCATTGCCCGGCTCCAGCAGCCGCGACCCGTCCGCGAACACGATCATCGGGATGGTCCGGCCACCGTTCTGCTCGTGCTCCACATAGGTCAGTGCCTCGTGGTCGCGGTCGATGTCGATCCAGTCGAAGGGCACCCGATGCTCGGCCAGGAACTTCTTGCTGCGCTTGCAGTCGGGGCACCACGGCGCCCCGTACACCTTGACATCGGCCATGGCGAATGCCCTTCGTACGCACAGCGAAGCTCTGGCCGAAGCCTAGACCGCCCGCCGACGGATGCCCGGCGGCTAACCGGATAGAGATGGGCAAAACCGTTAGCACCCGCACGTACATGGACGACACGACGGCGACGGTGCTCGCTCCGCCCGCCCGGGCCACGCACACTGCTGTTCAGGCGGCCGGTGCCGCCTGGGAGGGATCGCAACCATGATGGGGTCATCGCACGCGCTCTCCGGCGCCGCCGTGTGGCTCGGTGGCACGTGGGCGCTGAGCCAGTTCGCCGGCTACCACCAGACTCCGCTCCAGATCGCCGTCGGCACCGCGGTCTGCGCCGGTGGCGCCCTGCTGCCCGATCTGGACCTCTCCGGCCGGGTCACCTCCGGCCAGGGCGGGGCGACCGTGGCGCACACGTTCGGCCGGGTCTCGCTCTTCCTGGCCGAGGTGATCGAGAAGGTCTCCCACGTGGTCTACTCCGCCACGCGGCTGCGACACGACCCGCACCGGCACAACGGCCACCGCACGCTCACCCACACGATCCCCTTCACCGCCGGGGTGGGCTGGCTGACCACGTGGGCGTGCT
This sequence comes from Micromonosporaceae bacterium, assembly GCA_050264675.1. Taxonomy (GTDB): domain Bacteria; phylum Actinomycetota; class Actinomycetes; order Mycobacteriales; family Micromonosporaceae; genus JBLNGJ01. The sequence goes on along the minus strand of JBLNGJ010000603.1, from coordinate 2,336 downwards.
GGCGCGGCGGCAAGTGGGCCGTGCTCGGCATCCTCTTCTTCATGCTGGGCCTGGCCCTGCGTGGCCTGCTCGGCCGCGTCGCGGCGAGGTTCGGCTGGATCTTCATCACCCTGATCTCGGCCGCCGCCGCCTACTTCACCTATCTCTACCTGCCGGCCGAGCGCGGCTACCCGATGCTCGGGGTCGCCGTCGGCGTGGGCTGCTTCGTGCACCTCCTCGGCGACTTCGTCACCAGCGCGGGGGTGCCGCTGATGTGGCCCATCCCCACCGGCCGGCGCATGTGGCGCATGTTCGGCGTGCCGAACGTCTTCTCCGTCCGGGTGGGCGGCAAGGTCGAGACCGTATTCCTGCGCGGCGTCTTCACCATCGTCTGCCTGGCCGCCGCGGTGGCCCTGGCTGGTCCGTCCGTGTTGGCGAGGTTCAACATCAACGTATGACCCTACCGGCCAGCGACGGCGAGGTCCCCGCCTTCTGGCGCGGTCTCGGGCTGCCTGGGCTCGCCGACATCCACGTGCATTTCCTTCCTCCACGCATGCTGCGGCGCGTCTGGGCGTACTTCGACGAGGCCGGCCCGCTCGTCGGCATCTCCTGGCCGATCATCTACAAGTGGAGCGATGCCGAGCGCGTCGAACACCTCCGCGCCATGGGCGTACGCGTGTTCACCGCTTTGGCGTACGCGCACCGGCCCGACATGGCCGCCGACCTCAACGCCTGGACGCTCGACTTCGCCCGCCAGACGCCCGATTGCCTACCCTGCGCCACGTTCTACCCGGAGCCGGGCGTCGCCGACTACACCCGGGCCGCGCTCGACCGGGGCGCCCGGGTCTTCAAGGTGCACCTTCAGGTCGGCGGTTTCGACCCGGCCGATCCGCTCCTGGACGCCGTGTGGGGCGTGCTCGCCGAGGCCGGCGTCCCGGTCGTCGTGCACGCCGGATCGGGGCCGGTCGCGAACGTCCACACCGGACCCGAACCGTTCGCCGCGGTGCTGCGCCGGCACCCGCGCCTGCTGGCGGTCATCGCCCACCTCGGCGCGCCGGAGTACACACAGTTCCTCGCGCTGGCCGAGACCCACGAACGGGTCTATCTCGACACCACGATGGCCTTCACCCGCTTCTTCGAGGCGATGGCCCCGTTTCCGCAGGCCGAACTGGCCCGCCTGCGCGAGCTGGGTCTGGCCGGACGGGTGCTGCTTGGCTCCGACTTCCCCAACCTGCCCTATCCGTACGCGGAGCAGCTCGCCGCCCTCGCCGCGCTCGACCTCGGCGAACCGTGGCTGCGCGCGGTCTGCTGGCACAACGCCGCGAGCCTGCTCGGCCTGGCGTGACCGCCGACCCGTTCAGCGCACGGCGAGCCAGACGATCAAGGCGGCCACCAGGAGCAGCACCACGATCACGTACGGCAAGGCGCGCCGAGCCATCCCTTTGGCACCCGTCACCGCCAGCAGATCGATCGGTTCGGCCTCGGCCGGTCGCGGGCGGGGCACCGGCGCGGGCGCGGGCGCCGGTTCGACGTACTGGGGTGGCGGCGCGACCGGCGGCGGCACGGTCACCGGGACCGGGACGGGCGGCGCCGTCGGGGGCGGGACGGGCGCCTCGGTGAAGGCGGGCTCCGCGGCCGCGATCGGATGCGCGTCGATCGGCGGCGTCGGCGACTGAGGCGCCAGTGGCGGTTGGGGCGGTTGAGCGGCCTGAGTTGGCTCCGGCTGCGCCTCGACAGCGGCCGGCACGGCGGCGGCCGCGGCCGCCGGTGCTGGACCCTCGGCGGCGATGGTCTGGGCCAGGCAGTCGGCGAACTGCTTGATCAGTTTGCCCGTCACGTCACCGATCATGCCGCGCCCGAACTGGGCGGCCCGCCCGGCGATGTCCAGGTCGGCGACGACGTCGACCTGCGTGGCCGAGCCGCCGTCGGCGTCGTGCAGCACGGCGGTGACGCGGGCGTTGGCGCCCCCGGCGCCCCGACTGTCCTGACCGGACGCGGCGATGACCACGCGCCGGCCGGGTTCGTCCCGCTCGACAAAATGCCCGGTGCCGCGGTATGCCAGGCTGATGGGACCGAGCTTGACCTTCACCACGCCGCCGAACTTCTCGCCGTCGTAGTCGGTCAGGGTGGCGCCGGGCATACAGGGCGCGATCCGCTCGATGTCGAGCAGGACGCCCCACGCCTGCGGGACCGGCACCGGAACTGTGAAGCTCTGCTCCAACCGCATGGGTCAAACCTCCTGCTGTCTCACGTGGATGACCGGCCGGGGGGGGGGGGGCGGGCCCCCCCGCCCCAGCCCCCCCCGCGGGGGGGGCGGGGGCGGGGGGGGGCCCCCCCGCCCGGGGGGGGGGGGCACC
>JBLNGJ010000602.1:0-14550 GCA_050264675.1 Micromonosporaceae bacterium | reverse complement strand
GATGCCGTGATGAACGGTTGCCACATAGTCGAGTTCGCTGGCTCGGTCGGCATCGGAGATGCTCACAAACGCGGAAGCCGCACTCAGGTACGCCGGCATGATCCGGCGGTCGCCGAAACCGTGGATCGTCGTGAGCATCCTGGTCCGGCACAGGTGGCTCATCGTGAGTGGCAGCCAGTCCAGGTGGTTGTGAACGATGTCGAAGTCACCGCTTCGGGACAGGCAATGACCGGTATGTAGGGCTTCCCACACTCGTCCGTCAAGCTCTGGATCCTCGTTATACGGCCGGGGGCACACGCCGTCCAGCACCGCCGACGTCTGTGAGTCCAAAGTGGCGAAGAGCGTCACATCGATACCCCGTCTTACCAGCCCTTCGGCCAATGAGGACACGACGAGCTCCCAAGGCCCGTATGCCCGCGGCGGCGTGCGCCAAGCGATCGGACCGAGCAGGGCGATGCGCACCGGAGCCTCCACGTCCAGTCAAACACTTGCTCCGCCAGGGGGCAAATGACGGTTGGGTGCCAGCTGCGCTCGCGGTGCCGGAGGCACTTGACTTTGCCCTAGGGGCAAGCCCCACCGTGGTCCGTACCGGTCGCCCGACCGGCACGAGGAGGATGGCACCCGTGGGGCTGCTGACGATCGGTGCGTTCGCCCGAGCGGCCCGGCTGACGCCCAAGGCGTTGCGCCTGTACGACGACGTAGGGCTGCTGCCGCCGGCCGCGGTTGATCCCGAGTCCGGATACCGGTTCTACGACCCGGACCAGCTGCCCCGGGCTCGGCTGATCGCCGACCTGCGCCGTATCGGCATGCCGTTGGCCGAGATCCGTACCGTGTGCGACCTGAACCCGGACGCGGCGGCCAAGGCGGTCACCGCCTACTGGCAGCAGGTCACCGCCGACACCGCGACTCGCGCGCAACACGTCGCCCGCCTCGTCAAGCACCTGACCCAGAAGGGCGTCACGATGTCCGACACCAACCCCGACCTGAGCCTGCGTTACGCCGCCCGTTGCGATCCGGGGCACGGCCGCGACAGCAACGAGGACGCCGCCTATGCCAGCGAGCGGCTGCTGGCCGTCGCCGACGGCACCCGAGGGGTCGGCGGTGCCGCCGCCAGCGCCGCGGCCGTCAACGCCCTCAAGCCGCTCGAGCTGGCCGACGCGCCGGCGGTCAACCTGCTCGCCATGCTGGCCTCGGCCGTCAACGACGTCGATCGGGCCGTACGCCGTACCGGCACCGACGAACACCAGCCGGTCACTACCTTGACCGCGGTGCTGCGCCGCGGCTCCCAGCTGGCCCTGGTCCACATTGGCGACACGCGGACCTACCTGCTGCGCGGCGGTGAACTCTCGCAGCTGACCCAGGACCACACCTGGGTACAGACCCAGGTCGACCACGGCAAGCTCAGCCCCGACCAGGCCGCCACGCACCCGCAGCGCGCTCTGCTCACCCGCGCGCTCGGCGGCGGCAGCCAACCCATCGAGGCCGACCTGGCGCTGCGCACCGCCCTGCCCGGTGACCGCTACCTGCTCTGCTCCGACGGCCTGTCCGCCGTCGTTGACCGGCGCGACCTGCACGCTGCCCTGGTCGAGGCCGGCGAACCCGAACCGACCGTGCAACGGCTGATCGACCTCGCCTACGCCGCGGGCGCACCCGACAACATCGCCTGTGTCGTCGCCGACGTCGTCGTTGCCTAGCGGCGGCCGGCAACTACGGCCGCGGCTCACCAAGCGCCTCGATCGCGTCGAGGTCGCGAACCATCGCCAGGCGGCCCGCCCGGACCTCACGCACCTGGACGCAACGGCGCGGCTTGCCCTCCCGCGTGGGACGACGGCAGCATGGCTGGACACACTGTGGGTGGCCACGGCGGCTGGGAAGTGCGGGAGCGACGGTGCGGATTGAGATGACCTACGACCGGCTCGGTAGCCGGCTGCGCACGATCGGACCAGTCACGATCAACTACAACCTGCTGGGAGCCCGACCGTCGCAGGTGGGGTCCTGGTCGCTCTCGTACGATCGGCTCGGCGCGCGGCTGCGCACCGTCGGGCCGTACCAGCTCAACTACGACCGCCTCGGCAGCCGGGTCTCGTCGGTCGGCGCGTGGACCTGTGAGTACGACATGCTCGGCGCCCGGCTGCGGGTGTTAGGGCCGTACCAGTTGACCTACGACCACCTGGGCAGCCGGATCCACACCATCGGCGCCCTGACGCTCGAGTACGACCGACTCGGCAGCCGCGCCTGCGCCGTCGAGCTTCCGCCCGGCGCCTCCGGACTCACCGACGATGACGTCTTCGCCCTCTTTCTCACGCATGTCCTCACTGAACAGGCCCGGGAACGGTCCCGCTCCTGAACACTGCGCAGAAGCCAGGCTAACCTCCACAGTTAGGTCCGCAAGAGCGAGCCTGATTGGGCGGGTGAGCTAGCACCTGCGCCAGTGTAGGGTGAGCCGGTGGCGACGTTCCGAATCAGCGAGGCGGCCGAGTTGCTCGGGGTCAGCGTCGACACCGTGCGTCGCTGGGTGGACGCCGGTCGGCTGCCGGCGGTCCGCGATGAGCACGGGCACCGCAGCATTGCCGGACCGGACCTGGCCGCCTTTGTGACGGCCGCCGCCGGCGATCCGGACGTCGGGTTGGCCCGATCCTCGGCGCGCAACCGGTTGCGCGGCATCGTCACCGCCGTGGTGAAGGACACGGTGATGGCCCAGGTCAACATCCAGGCCGGCCCGTTCCGGGTGGTGTCGCTGATGAGCCGGGAAGCCGTCGACGAAATGGACCTACAGGTCGGTTCGGTGGCGGTCGCGGTGATCAAGTCGACAACGGTGATGGTCGAGCGGGAACCACCGGATCGCCGTCGCCCACGGGAGGAGTAGCGCGTGCGGCTTCGCTGGATGGGCACCGTGGCGGCGATTCTGGCCACCGCGTCATTGGCGCTGGGCGCCTGCGGCAAGGGCGGCGCACCCACGGTCACGCCGACCACACGGGCCGGCGTGAGCGGGAACATCACCGTCTTCGCGGCCGCGTCACTGACCGAGTCGTTCACCCAGGTCGGCCAGGACTTCGAGGCCGCCAGCCCGGGCTCGAAGGTTATCTTCAACTTCGCTGGCAGCTCAGCCCTGGCCACGCAGATCAACCAGGGCGCGCCGGCCGACGTGTTCGCGGCGGCCAGCCCGGCCACGATGAAGACGGTCACCGACGCCGGCAGTGCCGACGGCTCCCCGGTGGTGTTCGCTCGCAACCAGCTCGTCATCGCCATCCCCCACGGCAACCCGAAGGGCATTGCCGGCCTGAGTGACCTCACCAAGCCGGGTCTGAAGGTCGCACTCTGCGCCGAACAGGTCCCCTGTGGGGCGGCCGCCAAGACCGCCCTGGCCGCCGCCCACGTGACCCTGACGCCGGTCACCTTGGAACAGGACGTAAAGGCGGCGCTGTCCAAGCTGAAGCTCGGTGAGGTCGACGCGGCCCTGGTCTACCGGACCGATGTCAAGGCATCATCCTCCGATGTGGACGGCATCGAGTTCCCCGAATCGGCCGGCGCCATCAACGACTACCCGATCGTCGTGCTCACGAGTGCCCCGAACCGGACCGCCGCCGCCGCGTTTGTCGCCTACGTCCGCTCCGACCAGGGCAAGGCCGTGCTGAGCCAGGCCGGGTTCCAGGTCCCTTAGCCGATGAACACCGACGGCAGGACCCAGGGCGCGACCGGCCGGTCGTCCCGGCCGGTCGGTGGCCGCATCCCGCCCGGGCTCGTGATTCCCGGCGCGATCGGCCTGGCGTTCCTGGTCCTGCCGTTGGTCGGACTGCTCATCCGCACACCCTGGTCGACGCTGCTGGAGCGGCTGACCCGGCCGGGAATCCTCACCGCACTGCGGCTGTCGCTACAGACCGCCACCACGGCCACCATTGTGAGCGTCGTGCTCGGTGTGCCGCTGGCCTGGCTGCTGGCCCGGGTCGACTTCCCTGGACGCAAGGTCGTCCGCGCGCTCGTGACCGTCCCGCTCGTGCTGCCGCCGGTGGTTGGCGGCGTGGCCCTGCTGCTCGCGTTCGGCCGCCGGGGACTGATCGGGTCGTGGCTGGACTCCACCTTCGGCATCACGCTGCCGTTCACCACCACCGGCGTGGTCGTCGCCGAGGCCTTCGTCGCGATGCCGTTCCTGATCATCGCGGTCGAAGGGGCGCTGCGCGGCGCGGACACCCGCCTCGAGGAGGCCGCCGCCACGCTGGGGGCCAACCGGTGGACCACGTTCCGCCGGGTCACCCTGCCGCTGGTCGCGCCCGGTGTCGCGGCCGGCGCCGTTCTGTGCTGGGCCCGCGCACTCGGCGAGTTCGGCGCCACCATCACCTTCGCCGGCAACTTCCCCGGCCGGACCCAGACCATGCCGCTGGCCGTGTACCTGGCGCTGGAGACCGATCTGAAGGACGCCATCGTCCTCAGCCTCATCCTGCTCATCGTCTCCGTGGCCATCCTGGTGAGCCTGCGCGACCGGTGGCTGACGGCACCATGACCACCACACCGCCGCTGCTCGACGCACACGTCGTGGTCGATCGCGGCACGTTCATCCTCGACCTGCCGCTGACCATCGCTGCCGGCGAGGTGGTCGCCCTGCTCGGCCCCAACGGCGCCGGCAAGACCACCGCGCTGCGGACGCTGGCCGGCCTGCTGCCGCTCACCCGCGGCCACATCGTCCTCAATGGATACGCCCTCGACGACCCGACCGGTCGAGCGCTGGTGCCGGCCGAGCACCGCTCGATCGGGGTGGTGTTCCAGGACTACCTGCTCTTCCCCCACCTCACCGCTGAGGACAACGTCGCGTTCGGGCCCCGCTGCCGAGGCGCCAGCCGGTCCGACGCCGCCCAGACGGCCCGGCACTGGCTGCAGCGGGTCGGCCTGATCGACCTCGCGCACGTCAAACCGCGGCGCCTGTCGGGCGGCCAGGCGCAACGGGTCGCCCTGGCTCGGGCCCTCGCCGTCGAACCGACGCTGCTCCTGCTGGACGAGCCGCTGGCCGCATTGGACGCCCGGACCCGCGTCGACACCCGGGCCCACCTGCACCGCCACCTCGCCGAGCATCCCGGCGCCACGCTGCTGGTCACCCACGACCCGCTCGACGCGCTGATCCTGGCCGACCGGCTCGTCATCGTCGAGGACGGTCAGGTCGTGCAGGAAGGCAGCCCCTCCACCGTCACCGCCCAGCCCCGCACCGACTACGTGGCTCGGCTCGTTGGCCTGAACCTCTATCGCGGAACGGCCAAGGGCCACGCGGTACGCATCGACGACGCATTCACGCTGACCATCGCCGACGCCCTCGACGGCGAGGTGTTCGTCGCGTTCGCCCCGACCGCGGTGGCCCTGCACGCCCACGCGCCCGACGGCAGTCCCCGCAACACCTGGCCGGCCACCGTGACCGGCATCCACCGCCACGGCGACAACCTGCGGGTCCAGCTGATGGGGCCGATCACGGCCGCGGCCGACATCACCCCGGCCGCCGCCGCCGACCTGCGGTTGAACCCTGGCGACCGGGTGTGGGCCGCCATCAAGGCGACGGAGACCCGGGCCTACCCGGCGTAGGTTCGCACGGCCGCGGGCAGCGGTGCGCGATGCAGGATCAGCAATGTGGACACCGCCCGGGTGAGCACCACGTAGAGCCGGCTCGCGCCGCGCGGTTCGGCGGCGACGATGTCGGCCGGCTCCACCACGATCACGTGGTCGTACTCCAGCCCCTTGATCATGCTGGCCGGGAGCAGGGTCACCTCGGCGCGGTCGATGAGCGGCGCGAGGCCGCTGATCGCGTGGTCGGCGGCGATGACCGCGACGGTGCCGTCGCGAGGCGTCTCGCTGACGGCCTGCCGCACCGCCGGCGCGAGGTCGTCCACCAACCGCACCGAGAGCGTGCCGCCGCCCCGGTACGAGTGGGTGGCCGGGACGGCGGGCGCGAGGTAACGCGTCGCGTAGTCGGCGATGACCTGGGGCACCCGGTATCCGGTCCGGAGTTCGAGCGTTCGGGCGTCACGCCGGCCGAGCCGCGCCAGCAACTGCGACCACGAGCCGGCGGCCAACGGATGGGTCGCCTGGCCCAGGTCGCCCACGATGGTCATGGAGGCGATCTCGGCCCGCCGGGCGATCATCCGGCACTCCATGGGCGAGAGGTCCTGCGCCTCGTCGAGGATGACGTGCGCGTAGTCGTCCGCGGCCGAGGTGGGCTCTTCCGGTTCAGGGACCGGTAGCGGCTCGGCCAGGACGGGCACATACGCCTCCTCGCCGTACGGGTCGTGGCCATCCGTCCAGCTCACCACCCGATGCCCCTCGCGCAGGATGACCAACTCCGCCCAGCGCTGTGCGGCAACCACCGCGTCGTTGTCGATCGCCGATCCGGCGACGGCGAATGGGGTCGGGAGCCCCGGTGCGTAGAGGTTCCAGCCGTCGTAGAGACCACAGCTGAGCGCGAAGGTGTCGATGAGCCGGCGTTCGGCCCCCAACTCACGAAGCCGCGAGACCGGCTCCGCCGGTGGCGCCGACGGCTTCGGTGGCGGGCCGAGCAGCACCTCCAACTCATCCAGCAAGGGCACGTCGTCGACCGACCAGTCCGGCGGCTCGTGGTACGACGCGGCCAGCGCCTCAGCCTCAGCGCGCTCCAGGCCCGACGCTCGGGTCGGGTCGGCGAGCCACGCGAGCACCTGCACCGGGGTCAGTCGGGGCCACCAGGCGATCAGGAAGCGCCGGAACTCAGGGCGATCGCCGACCTCGTCCGCAAACAGCTCGCGGTCGAGATCACCCGCGTCTACTTTGGACCACAGGGCCTGGAGCAGGACGGCCTGCGCGGTGGGCCGGGCCGCGTTGGGCCGGGTCGCGGTCCCCTCGGCCCGGGTCCGCACCCGGCCCCGAGCCTGCGTCAGCTCGGCCGCCGGCAGGGTCAGCACCTGGCCCGCGTAGACCAGCCGTAACTGCTCGGGCGCCGCCGGTGGCGTCTGCCACATCAGGTCGGTCAGCACCTCCAGCATGCGGTCGCTGCCCTTGAGCTCGGCGACCGCCGCGGCGTCGCGGCGGGTGGCGGTCACGCCCGAGACCAGCTCGCCCAGCGCGCGCAGGTGCACGCTCTCCTCGCCGAGGCCCGGCAGCACCCGGCTGATGTAGGTGGTGAACACCGTCGAGGGGCCGACGACCAGGATCCGACCGTCGGCGAACCGGCCCCGGTCGGTGTAGAGCAGGTAGGCCGCCCGGTGCAGCGCAACCTGAGTCTTCCCGGTGCCGGGTCCGCCGGCGATGAGGGTGACCCCCCGGGCCGGCGCGCGGATGGCCTCGTCCTGCTCCCGCTGGATCGTGGTGACGATGTCGCGCATGCGCGGGCCCCGGGCCCGGCGCAGCGCGGCGAGCAGCGCGCCCTCGCCGAGCACCCGCAGATCGCCGACGCTGTCCGGGGCCAGCACATCGTCGTCGAGGTCAACGACGGCGGGACCCCGACAGATGATCACGCGGCGGCGGATCACACCCATCGGCTCACCCGACGTGGCCCGGTAGAACGCCGCCGCGGCCGGGGCGCGCCAGTCAACCAGGAGGGGCTCCCGGTTGTCGTCGCGCAGACCGAGCCGTCCGATGTGGTAGGTCTCGCCGTCGTCGAAATCCAACCGGCCGAACACGAGGCCTTCGGCCTCGGTGTCGAGCGCCCGCAGCTGCCCCGCGGCCCGGTGCACCATCGCGTCGCGCTCCACCAGGCCGCTGGCCGGCCCCGCGGCCGCGCGCCCGTGGCCCTCGCGGGCCAACTCCTTCGACTCCTCACGCATCAGCTCGACCCGCTGGTACACCCGGTCGACGAACCTCTGCTCGCTGGTGATCTCCTGCGTGCGTGCGTCCGGCACAGCTCCTCCGGTGGCAGTGGGACTGCGGCTCGGCGAGCATACGTCCGGTTCAGGACGGAGAAATCGGTACTGTGGGGGATTCAGCCGGACCGCCGGGCGCGCTATAGTAAAGGTGGCGGAAAGAATCGGCTGTCGGCCGTTGCCCGCTAATCCACCTTGGACTGAGCTACTGCCCTGCCGCCCGGGCCTGAGCGATTGTTCGGGCCAGGACGGCTGCGTCGGCACCGACACCGAACAGTAGTGAGGATCGCCGCGTACGGAGAAAATGGACGCCGCAGAAATGCAGTCCCGGCACCGAGGTGCTCAAATCGTCGGCGACGACGGGAAAGCCAAGGTCATCAAAGACCGGGAAGTGAACCCATCCCGCGTAGTCGGGCCGAAAGCCCGACGTCAGGATAACCGCGCCGAACCCGCGCAGGTCGACCTCGAGCACCGGTTCACCGCGAAATGGCGGCGGGTCCGGCAGCTCCGGCACGGCGACCCCCTGGGCGCCGAGCCGGTCCGCCAGGAGCCGGCGCATGTCCAGGTACCGCGCATCGCCGAACGCCACCGACGCGGCGAGGTCGGCGGCGAACCACGCGCGATGCCCATCCACACCGGCCAGGTGCCCGGCCAGCCGCACGCCCAAGCCTTGGAGAATCCGGTAGTGCAGGTCGTGGCCGCCGTTTGCACCCGCCGCCTGGACGTTGGCGATGAGCCGGTCGCTCGGCCGAGACAGGGCCGAGCGCGGCTGATCGAAGTAGCCCGCGCGGTGCAGCCAGGTGACGACGTCGAGTTCGCCCAGCCGCCGGGGCGACCACGGTGCCCGCCCACAGGCCAGGGTCACCCCACGCCCCGCGAGGTGCAACTCCTCGGCGAGCTGAACGCCGGTCTGTCCGCTGCCGACGACGAGGACCTCACCATCGGGCAGTGCGCCCGGATTGGTGTAACCACTGGAGTCGATCACCAGGAGGCTGGGCGGCAGGGCCGCCGCGACCGGCGGACGATGCGGTCGCTGATAGGCGCCGGTGCAGACGACCACCCGGTCGGCCTCAATCGGGCCGTCGTGCGTGTCGAGCCGGAACCGGCTGGTGTCTCCCGGCCGGAGCGCATCAACCGCAATGCCCTCGCGAATCTCACCCGCGTGATCCTTGGCGTACGCCTCGAGGTAGGCGACGATGTCATCGCGCCGGACGTGACCCTCGGGGTCGCCACCGGCATATGGGCAGCCCGGCAGGTCCAGCGTCCAGTTTGGAGTTACCAGGGTGAAGCTGTCCCACCGTTGGCGCCAGGCCTGAGCCGCGACGGCGCGTTCCAGGACGACGTGTTCGACGCCGACCGCCAGAAGCTCACGGCTTACCGCGAGCCCGGCCGGGCCGGCACCGATGACGACGGTCGGGTGCATCATGGTCGCAATGTATCCCGGCGGTCCGCCGACCACACCGCCTGCCCGGCCACAGGTCGGCTCACGTTCAGGCCATGACCGTCCCAGGAGGTCGGGCTGACCGGTGGTGCGCGGCCGAGAACCACCACGATGCCTCGAGTTAATCAGGGCGTCGACGCTGCGGCGAAGATCTGTCCTATGTGGTCGGGGTGGAAGAACTCGACCGGTGACACGGTCCCGGCGATCACGCCCACGAACCCGTCCATGGCCGACTGGTTGCCTTGCATGGCCGCGAACAGCTGCTGCATCTCGGTCGGCGGCGGCTCCAGGGTCGCGAACTCGGTGGTAAAGCCGTAGAGCGGCAACGCGGCCTCGTCGCGGACGCGCTGGTAGTCGCCCATCACCTGGTCGAAGGCGGCCTCGCCCCGGAAGACCGATCCGAGGGCCGCGGCGCATGCCTCGGCGTCCCGGAACGCGTCCTTGATGCCCTGGGCGGTGACCGGATCCTTGCAGTACCCGGCATCGCCGATGAGGACCCACCCCGGCCCGTACGGTTGGCGGAAGTAGTTCGCGACCGCGCCGCCGACGATCCGCTCGGCCCGGGTCGCGGCCCGGACCCGCTGGGCGAAGCTCGGGGCGAGGTCAAGGGTCTTGAAGAAGTTGCCCTCGATATCGACCTTGTTGGCCTCCCGCTCCGCGATAGGCCACCCGACCAGCACCAGGGTCAGGTCATCGTTGGTCGCAATGGCGGCGAAGCCCCGCTCCGGGCGGAGGTAGATCTCGAACCCGTCGACCGTCAGGTCACGCCAGTAGCTGTAGTAGCCGACCTGCAGCGGCGGCTTGTCGTGGTAGGTCTTCGCACCGACGGCGCGGGCCACCCGGGAGTTGCGCCCGTCAGCGCCGATCACCACCCGGCCCTTCTCCACTGTGGAGACACCGTCCCCGTCGCGGCCGCGGATGCCGACCACGGTGCCGTCCTCGATCAGGACCTCGTCGACGCCGAAGCCTTCGCGCACCTCGGCACCGGCGTCGGCGGCAGCGTCGATGAGCAGCTTGTCAAGCAACGTGCGTCGCGGGGCGTACGCGGTGGCGAAGCCGTCCGCGGTGCGGGCAGTGCCGGAGATGACGACCGGACCGAAGTCGAACCGGTAGTGGTCCACCGGCGGGGTCTGCTTGGCGATCAGGTCCAGCAGGCCCCACCGCTCCAGCGCGGCCACGCCCGGAGGGTGGATGACCTGGGTCGACACGGTGTCGCTGGGGAACTTCGCGTGATCGACGAGCAGCACCCGTAACCCCTGCCGGGCCAGCAACATCGCGGTGGGCGAGCCGGCGCACCGGGCGCCAACAATGATCGCGTCGTAGGTGGTAGCCATCGTCCGTCCTCCCCGGCCCGTGGATGTCTCCAGCCTGGCGGCCGCGCGGGCCGGTCCGGATCGGTGAGCTCCCCTATTCGATCCCTGGTTTCCGGACCGGCGACGCCGGCATCACGCGGGCGGCGTCGGCTTCACGCGGGCGGCATAGGCGGCGGCTTCGGTGCGGTTGCGCAGCCCGAGCTTGGCCAGGATGTTGCCCATGTGGTGCTCAACGGTCTTTCGGCTGATGAAGAGCCGTTCCGCGATGTCGGGGTTGGACAGGCCTTGGCCCACCAGCTCCAGCACGTCGGCTTCCCGCTTGCTCAGGCGGCCTTTCGTGGGCGCTGGCGTCGCCGGCCGCACACCGAGCGACCGCAGCACCGCGGCCGCCGCGTCGACCTGCCGGGCCGCGTCGAGCCGCTCGTACGCCTCCAACGCGGCTCGAGCCTCGGTCAGGGCGACCTCGGGATGGGTCGCTTGGACGGCCCGGGCCAGCGCCAGCCGGGTATGGGCGAGCTCCATCGGCGTCTGGGCATTCAGGAAGCCCTGCAACGCCTGCCGCAGACAGGCCTGGGCGTCGTCGATCGGTCCGGCGCCGGCCAGACACACCCGGCCGCGGGCCAACGCGGCCATGGCGCTGATATAGACGTTGTTGTGCTGGTTGGCACACCGGGTCAGCTGGTCCGCCGCCGATGCCGCGTCGACCACGCGGTCGGCGGCCAGGTGGACCTCGGCCAGCAGCGCCAGGATCGGTGCGGTCGCGGCGGTGTCGGGCTCGATGCGGGCCAGTGCCCGCTCCAGCCGGTCGGTGGCGAGCGCCGTCTCACCCCGGGCCAGATGGATCGCGGCCAGGGGGCGGGCCGCGTCGTTGGGATGCACATGCGGGTCGGCCAGCAGCTCCTCGGCCTCCTCGAAGCGGCCCTGACGCACCCGCAGCTCCGCCAGCCGGACAACGGCTCCGGCCCGTAGCAGTGACCGTTCGCCCAGCCCCCACAGCCGGATCGCCTCGGTCAGCGTGGTCTCCGCCTCCACCCATCGGCCGGCCGCGGTCAGCACCCCGCCATAGTGCGTGCGACAGACCGCCGACACCGCCGGCAGGTTTCGCCGGCGGGCCACCGCCTCACCGACCCGGATCCACTGCTCGGCCCGGCTCACGTCGTGCGCGTGCTCGCAAGCCGAGAGGAGCTGGCAGAACACCTCCTCCAGCACCACGAAGTCCTCGACCTCGCCACCGGCCACGCCGGCCAACGCCTCGTCGAGCATGAGCATGCCCTCGGCGACCCGGTCCTCGTGGACCAGGCTGGCGCCCAGGTAGCTCAACGTGGTCAGCTCCAGATCCCGGTCGCCGTGCTGGCGCGCGATGGCCAGCGCGCCGCGAAACTGTTCCTCCTTGCGGCGCCGGTCCGGCTCGAACATGCCGGCGTTCAACGCGACCCAACCGGCCTCCGGCGTGCCGGCGTCGCCGAGCAGGGTCTTCGCCCGGGCCATCCAGCCGGCACCGACCGCGGCGTCGCCGATGACCGCGAAGTACATGCCGGCCAACGTGCGCGCCACCCGCACCGCGCCGGTGAGGTCGCCGGCCGCGTGGTACGCCGGGTACGCCGCCTCCCACGCCTCGAGGGCCTCGGGGTACCTCAGCTCCAGGTAGCACGCCTGGGCCTGAGCCTCGAGAACCCGCGCATCGGCGACGTCGAGCTGGCCGAGCACGCGCCGGGCCGATGCCGCGTCGCCCGCCCTGAGCGCGGCTCGCGCCTGCTCCACCACCGACTCCACCGACACGTCGCGATCGTTGCACACGGAGCGCGACGCCACCGCGGCGCTCAGGCGATGATCCGCAGGGTCGACGGCTCCCCGGCGGTGAGGCGCGTGACATGCTCGTCGACGTTGAGGCACTCGCGCAGGCTCCCGCCCGCGGTGAGCCGGGCCACCACCCGCGCCTCGGCCTGCTTGACCTCGGCGGCCGCGGCGAGCGTGGCCGCCGCGGTGGCCGGGTCGAGGACGACGATGCCGTCGCGGTCGCCGATCACCAGATCGCCGGGGCGCACCGCGACCCCACCGCAGGTGACCGCTTCGTTGATGGCGCCCAGGCGCAGGGCGGTGCCCGCCATCGGGCTGACGGAGCGGCTGTAGACGGGCAGCTCGCAAGCGCTGATGTAGGCCAGGTCACGGTAGGCCGCATCGATGATGAGGCCGGCGATCCCGCGGGCCAGCGCCGCCCGGGCGAACAGCTCGCCGGCGAGCGCCGTCTCCCGGCCGCCGCCGTCGACCACGATCACGTCACCGGGTGCGGCCTGTTCGATCGCGAGCACCAGACCGAAGAAGTCGTCCCGGCACCGCACGGTCAGCGCCGGGCCACACAGGTTGGGGTTCGCCGAGCGGCAGCGCAGGGCGGCCGACATGACCCGGGTGTCCTTGGCGACATCGCAGATCGCGCACGTATCGACCCGGCTGGCCAGCTCGGTGAGGCTTGCGTTCTGGTTCACAGTGGACACGGTACCGGTGGCCGGCACCCTTGCTCGCGGCCTCAGCGTAACCCAGCGTGACGTGGGACAATTTTGCCCGTGAGTGGTACTCCGGCGGCGGCGCAGCACCTGCGCGACCTGGCGCGGCTGCGACGCGTCCGCGACCGGATCGACCGGGAGTACGCGAAGCCGCTGGATGTGGAGGCGCTGGCCCGCGGGGTGAACATGTCGGCCGGGCACCTGAGCCGCCAGTTCCGGCTGGTCTACGGCGAGTCCCCGTACTCCTACCTGATGACGCGGCGCATCGAGCGCGCCATGGCGCTGCTGCGTCGGGGCGACCTCAGCGTCACCGAGGTCTGCTTCGAGGTCGGCTGCTCGTCGCTGGGCACGTTCAGCACCCGCTTCACCGAGCTGGTCGGTGTGCCGCCGAGCGTCTATCGAGCCCAGGGCGCTGAAGCGACGGCGGGGATGCCGCCGTGCATCGCGAAACAGGTGACCAGACCGATCAGGAATCGAGAAGCACGGCCCACCCGGCCGCAACTAGCCTGACCGTCATGGACATCACGATTCACTACACCTTCCTGCCGCACACCGACCCGGACGCCGCCCTGGCCTTCTACCGCGACACGCTCGGCTTCGAGGTGCGCAACGATGTCGGGTACCAGGGGATGCGTTGGATCACGGTCGGCCCTGCCAATCAACCCGGCACCTCGATCGTCCTGCACCCGCCGGCCGTCGACCCGGGCATCACCGAAGACGAACGCCGCACCATCCTTGAGCTGATCGCCAAGGGCAGCTACACGGCCATCACCTTCGCCACCAAAGACCTCGACGGCGTCTTCGACCGGCTGGCGGCCAGCGGCGCCGAGGTCGTCCAGGAGCCGACCGAGCAACCGTACGGTGTGCGCGACTGCGCCTTCCGCGACCCCGCGGGCAACCTCATCCGCATCAACGAGCTGCGCTGAGCCATGAAGACGACGAAGACGCAGTCGCCGGCGCCGCACCTGGCCGACCGCCACGACCTGATCCGCGTGCACGGCGCGCGTGTGAACAACCTCAAGGACGTCAGCGTCGAGATCCCGAAGCGCCGGCTCACGGTGTTCACCGGCGTCTCCGGTTCGGGCAAGAGCTCGCTGGTCTTCGACACCATCGCGGCCGAGTCCCAGCGGATGATCAACGAGACCTACAGCGCCTTCGTGCAGGGCTTCATGCCGACGCTGGCCCGACCCGAGGTCGATGTGCTCGACGGGCTGACCACCGCGATCATCGTCGACCAGGAGCGGATGGGCGCCAACCCGCGCTCCACGGTCGGCACGGCCACCGACGCCAACGCGATGCTGCGCATCCTGTTCAGCCGGCTCGGCCAGCCACACATCGGGTCACCGCAAGCGTTCTCGTTCAACGTGGCGTCGATCTCCGGCGCCGGGGCGGTCACCATCGAGCGCGGTGGCACCACCGTCAAGGAACGGCGCAGCTTCAGCATCACCGGCGGCATGTGCCCGCGATGCGAGGGCATGGGCTCGGTG
>JBLNGJ010000601.1:0-6710 GCA_050264675.1 Micromonosporaceae bacterium | reverse complement strand
GGAGAACACACCCCGCACATCGGTGCTGCGGTCCTCATCGGTCAACGCGTCCAGGGCGCTGCGCGCTTCGCGTAGCCGATGAGCCAGCTCGCCCAGGGTGAGCCGGGGATCAATGGTCGCTCGGGCGGCCACGATGGCCAAGGCCAGTGGCAAGCGTGCGCAGACGGTGATGATCTCTTCAACCGCGCCACGCTCCGCGGCCACCCGATCCGGTCCGATGCGGTGGGCCATGAAGTCACGGGCCTCGCCGGCCGACAAGAGATCCAACGCCAGTGGGTGGGCGCGCTCGGTGGCCACCAGGCTGGCGAGCCGGTTGCGGCTGGTGACGACGACCGCACACGTGGGCGCCCCGGGCAGGAGCGGGCGGACCTGCTCGGCATCGAGAGCGTTGTCGAGGACGATGAGCGTCTGCTTTTCGGCCAGTACGCTGCGGTAAAGCCCGGTCAGCGCCTGAAAGCTGGTCGGCATATGCTCTGCGGGCACTCCGAACGCGTCCAGAAACCCCTGCATCACATCGGCCGGTTCCATCGCCGGCTCGCCCGGACCGAACCCGCCGAGGTTGACGTAGAGCTGCCCGTCCGGGAACCGCTCCCGCACCTGGTGGGCCCAGTGCACCGCGAGCGCGGTCTTGCCGGCGCCGGCCGAGCCCGACAGCACCGCGACGAGCATCGTGCCGGCCGACGCTCGGCCTCTGGTCACACCGAGTTCGTCGAGTTGGCGGAGCTGCCCTGACCGCCCGATGAAGTCGGCGATGTCGGCGGGCAGCTGGGCCGGCACCGGCCGACGGGCCGATGGCCCAACCGCGACAGCCGGGGCTTGGTTCACGGCGCTGGGCTCACGCACCGGACGGACTGCGCGGTGCATGTTCGCCAGCGTTGGCGAAGCGCCGGTGTTCTCCAGCAGCGCGGCGTGCGCCGCGGTGAGTTCCGGCCCGGGGTCGATGCCAAGCTCGTCCGCGAGCCGTCGGCGGGTCTCGTGGTAGGTGTCGAAGGCCTCGGCTCGTCGACCGGCCGCCTGGTAAGCGCGAATGAGCCGGGCACACGCCCCCTCGTCCAGCGGGTCGTCGGTGACCGCCTCGACCAGAACCGGCAGGACGTCCTCGCCTCCACCGGTCGCGATCATCAGTTCGCCGTACTGGGCCATGGCCTTTCGTCGCTGCTCGATCAATGAGAGCACTTTCGGGTGCATGGCGAGGAAGGGGATGTCAGCCAACGGTCGACCGCGCCAGAGCCGTAGCGCATCCCGCATGAGGGTCGCCGCCCGCGTCAAGTCGCCTTGTTCCTGGGCTGCGGCGGCCGCCGCGGTAAGCTGTCGAAACCGATGCAAGTCAATGTCTGCCGCCGGTACCTGCAGGGCATACCCGTCGCCGACGGCCGGGAGGATCGCGCTGCGGCCGTGCCGTTGGCGGGCCGGCTCCAGTAACCGGCGGAGGTTCTTGACCCGGGTCTGGATGATGTTGGTGGCGCTGGGCGGCGGCCGGTCACCCCACACCGCCTCCACCAAGTCCGCCCGCGACAGCGGCTGACCGGAGGTCACGGTCAGCAGGCCGAGCAACGCCCGCTGTCCGGTTGGACCTAGGTCGACGGCCTCGCCCCCGAGCCAGACCCGGATCGGGCCAAGCACCTCGATGCGCATGTCTGGATCCCAACTCCAGCCGCTCCGGGACGCGCCACCAGCGGATCCCGGCTGCCCGTCGCACCCTCGTTGGCTGACGGGCGTATCGTAGCTAGTCTATGGAGACGCTGGTCGCTACGTTATCCGACCGGTGGATTGTGCCTATGCCGAGCCGGGCGATCCAGTCGGCGAACAGTTCCCGTCCATTGCCAATACATACAAGCGGTGGCTCCGGTCTCGGGCCGTGGCGGACCGACAACCGTCTGGGAGGACGCGATGACCACGTTGCTTGGCGCATGTCTGGCCGCCCTACTGGTCGCGGCACTGGCCATGGTCGGGGCGGCTGCTGCCGTTGACACCCACACCGTTGACACTCACACCGTGGCGCTGGTCAAGGACTGGCCCGACCACTGCCGCCCCTGTCCTGATCGTTAGGCGGCCCTCGAGCCCAGCGGGTGCATCACGATTCTTGCGATCGGCAAACGCCCGCGTCCGCTGCGAACCGGAGCTTCAGAACGACTCGCTAGCCGCGGGCCAGGCCGGCCGAATCACGCCGGCCCGGAACGCGAACGACACGATCTGAGCTCGATCCTTGAGATCCAGTTTTCCCCGTAGGCGATAGATATGGGTGCGCACGGTGGTTAATTCGACGAACAACTTGCGGGCGATCTCCTCTGGCTGTAGCCCTTCGGCGAGAAGCGCCAACACCTCCCGTTCCCGCGCCGTCAACGTGGCCACGATCTTGCCCAACCCGGCGTCGGGCGGGACATGGCTACGCCGGAACCAGTCGACGAGGCGCTGAGCGACGGCTGGCGCCAGCATGGTCTCGCCCCGTGCCACGGCCCGGATGGCCGACACCAGCTGCTCCCGGCCACCGTCGTTGATCAGCACACCGCTGGCTCCGGCATGCAAGACCTCGTTGACGCCTTCGTCGGAGCCGCTCATCACATACACCACGACCCGCGGCGCGAAGCCATTGGATTGCCGGGTTAGCTGACGGGTCAGGTCGATGCCAGTGAGATTGAGCAGATCCAATCCGGTGACCACCACGTCCGGGTGGGTGCTCCTCGTCAGCATGACACCGTGTGTGCCGCTGTCGGTGGTGCCGACCACGTCGATGTCCGGCTCGGCGTCCAGCAGTGCGCGCAGGCCGCTGCGCACCACGAGGAGCTTGTCGCAGATCAGCACGCGTAGTCGCCTCCCGTTGAGTTTCGTGCCCGGCGGCTCGGTGGGAGCGAATGCTTGGCGGCGTGGACCTATCGGTTCGTTTGCCCCATCGGTATACAACACGGGGAGTCTCCGTCGACGTGGGTCAGATCCAAGGTGAATGGCTCAGCGCCCAGCCTCTCAGGCCCTGCTGGTCGATGAATGGACATTCGCTAATGTTCCGCAGTCACGGCGCTGGAGCGCGGGTCGCAGAGAGGTGGCCAGCCTGGGGCTGGTGGGAGCGCCGATGCCACGGCTGGCAGGATCGTTGCCGTGGACTTCGGGTGGCCCCATGGTGCCGAGGCGGCCGTCTGCCTGACTTTCGACGTGGACGCCGAAGCCGGTTGGCTCGGCACCGATCGACCGTACGGGCATCGCCTGAGCACCCTGTCCGAGGCCCGCTACGGCGTGGTTCGCGGCATGCCCCGCATTCTTGCCCTGCTAGCCCGCCACGAGATCCACGCCACGTTCTTCGTGCCCGGCTACACCGCACAGGTGCACCCGGAGACCGTCGCCGCGATCGTGGCCGCCGGCCACGAGATCGGCCATCATGGATACATGCATCGGCGCAGCGACAAGATCGACACTGCCGAGCAACGCGAGGAGATCGAGCGGGGAATCACCGCGTTGGTCGACGCTGGCGCACCGCGACCAGCCGGCTACCGCTCGGCGTCCTGGGAGCTCACCCCGGAGACGTTCGCCCTGCTGCTGGAACACGGCTTCGACTACGACTCCTCCTGCATGGGTGACGACCGCCCCTACTGGGAGACGTGGGCCGGGCGGCGCATCCTCGAGCTGCCGGTGCACTGGTCCCTGGACGACTGGCCGCGGTTCGGTTGGAGCCTCGACGGCGGGGGCAACGTGGCCGACCCGGCCGAGCTGAGCACGTCCTGGCTGGCCGAGTACGACCTGGCCCGCAGCGAGCGGCGATGCATCACCTACACCATGCATCCCGAGGTGATCGGGCGCGGCCAGCGGTTCGGGCAGCTCGAGCGGCTGGTCGAGCAGATCGCGAGCCGGGGCGGTGCGTGGTTCGCGCCACTGACCGACGTGGCCGCACACGTCCGTCCCCTTCTGGAGGCGTCATGATCCGTCGGTTCACGTCCACAGTGGCCGGTCCCGCTGAGCGGGGTGAGGAGTTCGGCTCGCGGCACGCGAGCGAGGTGGCCCGCACGGTCGAGGACTACCGGCGCTTCTTCGACACCCGTGGCGCGGTCGATCTGCACCGGCTCGGCACCCGGACACTCGAGCAGGTCGAGGCGTTCGCGCCCGAGCTGGCCCTGGAGATCCGCGGTATCGCCAGCGGCGCCCGGCTGCCGACCAGCCACGTCGCCGCCGTCAACGCTCGAACCGAGGTGCTGGCGGTGCTCGACCGGGCCGGGGCTGGGCCAGGCCCGGGCGAATGTTCGGCCGTGGTGTGCCTCGGCGACGTCGACGCCGAACCGGTCGCGGTGCAGACCTGGGACTGGTATGCCGACATGGCCGAGAACTGGTTCGAGTGGACCATTCCATTCCCGGACGGTCGGCGCGTGGTGACGCTCACCGAGTACGGCATCGTGGGCAAGATCGGCGTCAACGACAGCGGCGTCGGCCTGCTCTTCACGATGCTGCACCACCAGGATGACGGCGCCGGCGTTGGCGTGCCGGTGCACGTGGTCGCGCGCCGGATCCTCGACACGGCCGGCTCGGTCTCGGCCGCGCTCGACATCGCCGCCGCCGCCCGTACCTCCGCCTCCACCTCGCTCACGCTGGTCGGTGCGCGCCGAGCTGGCAAGGACGCGATCACCGCCGAGCTGTGGCCGGGCGGGCCCGGACACGTCCGCCCGAACCCGGAGGGCCTGCTCGTGCACACCAACCATTTCCTGAGCGAACCGGCCCGCGACGGCGACCTCAGCCCGGACTCCTCGTCCGACACGCTCGCGCGCTACGAGGCGCTGCGGCAAGGGCTGCAGCCATACCGCGGGCGGGCCACCCTCGAGCAGATCCTGACCGTGATGAACGACCACACCGCCGGCGTGTGCTGCCATCCCGACCCGCTCGCCGGGCCGGAGCCGCTGCACGCGACCCTGGCCACAATCAGCCTCGACCTCGCTGCCGGCCGGGCCACCACCTGGGCCGGCGGGCCGTGCCGGATCGCGCCCGTGCTCGCGCCGGCCTGAACCGCCCGGTTACCGGCCCAGCGCGGCGATCACCTCACCGGCCGCCCGCTGGCCCGACTCCACCGCCCCGTTGAGGTAGCCCTGGAAGTCCACCGAGGTGTGCTCGCCGGCGAAGTGGCAGGTACGCACGGCCTCCCGCTCCGACCCGGTGATGGTCGTGTACTGGCCAACCGCCCAGTAGGAATAGGACCCGAGGGTCCACGGGTAGCCGGCCCAGTAGTTCAACGACACCCGACCGTTCCATAGTGGAGCGATGCCGGGTAGAACCGGCTCCAGTTGGCCGAGGAAGCGCTGGGCGTACTGGGTCGGCGACTTCGGTGGGCCGAAGCCGTTACCGACCGTGCCACCGGTGTAGTCGACCAGGATGCCGCACGGGCCGGCCTGGGCCCGGCTGACCTCCCAGGTGCTCTGGTAGCCGGTGTCGGCATAGGTCGCGCCGTTGTTGCCGAGGTCGTACCAGAGGCGGCGACCGAACTGCAGCTGCAGCTTCGAGTTGGTGCCCATCGGTAGCTGCATGATGGCCTTCATCTTCCGGGCCGGGAAGTTGGCCCGGTTGAGGTCGACCTGGCGCAGCAACGAGAACGGCAACGCGAGGATGACCCGGTCGGCGATCACGGTGGAAGTCTTGTGGCCCACCGTCACCGTGACGCCCCAGGTGCCATCGCCCCGGTCGGTCAGCGCGGTCAGCGCGCTGCCGGTCTGGATCTGACCCGGCAACGCCGCGGCCAGCCGGGACACGAGCAGGTCGTTGCCGCCGACCACGTGGTACTTCTCGTTGGACTTGCCGAAGATCCTGATGTTGCCGGCGCCCTGGTAGGCGAGCAGGTAGATCAGGTTGAGCGACGACTGCACCGACGTGTCCGCGCCGTATTCGATGCAGTAGGCCACATCGAGCAGCTGACCCAACCGGGAGCCGATGCCGCCCGGCACGTAGCTGTTGATCCAGTCGCGGATCGACATGTGGTCCAGCTCGAACCCGCGTGGGGTGTAACTGTTGTACAGCGTCGGGTAGCTCGCCGCCGAGGCGTCGCCGTGCAGCTGCTGGTAGATGCGCTGCAGGTCGCTCTTGGCCTGCTCGTACGGGTAGACCGCGCCGCCGAAGTAGTAGCGGTCCTCGCTGCCGTTGGGTTCGGCCGCGAGCAGGTTGGCCAGATCGAGCCCGAGCTCCTGGGCGAGGTTGCGGATCTGGTTGTGCCCCTGGTCGATCAGCTCGCCACCGCGTTCGGAGATCTGCCCGTCGGCCCACGTGTCCCGGTCGGTCCAGCACCGGCCGCCGAGCCGGTCGCCCGCCTCGTACACGGTGGCGGCGAAGCCCGCCTTGCGCAGCTCGTAGGCCGCGGTGAGCCCGGCCAGGCCGGCCCCGATCACCACGATGCGGGGGCTGCTCGCCGCGCTGGCCCGACCGGACGCGGCCAGAGCGGCCAGACCGGCGCCCACGGTCGCCGACGTCTTGAGCAGCTGCCGCCGCGACATCGCCGGCGGCCGGCGCCCCGCCCGGCGCTCGGTCGCCACCTCCTCGGCCAGTCGCTGGACCGTCGCGAACAGGGATGTGCGTGCCATGTCTGCGCCTCCGCCGGGGTGTGACCAGGTGTGCCGAACGATAGAGCGTCCGGTCGACCGTGTCACCCCTCGTCCCGTCGACCCAAACCTCCCCCGGCGGGGGCCTCATTGAATCTGCCCATGGTAGGCAGCACCGATGGGCAGTTTCGGGAATCTGCCCATCGCGGGCAT
>JBLNGJ010000600.1:0-7894 GCA_050264675.1 Micromonosporaceae bacterium | reverse complement strand
GCTCGGTCAGGGCCGTGAGCTGTGCCCGGCTGCGCACCGGGTCGGCGAGCAACGCCGCGTTCAACGTATCGGCCAGCCTCGTGGTCATGTCTGGGTCGTGCCGCCCAAGAGTCTCAGGTCGGCGGCGATCGCGTCGGTGTACTCCCGCTGCCGGGTGTGCACCACGAAGTGGCCGCCGGCGAACCTCCGCAGGCGAAACGACGATGAGGTGTGCGCCAGCCAAGCCAGCAACGTGTCCTCCCGGGCGTCGGAATCGACGATGCCGCCGAACGCGCGTATCGGCCAGGGTAGTGCCGGTTCGTCGGTGTACACATAGGAGTCGGCCAGCGTGAAATCGGCCTGAAGCGCCGGCCGGAGCACGCGGAACAGTTCCGGATCGTCGAGCACCTCCAGAGGAGCGCCGCCGACCTGGTTGAGCATCCGGGCAAAGGCCCGCTCCGACAGCCCGGCCATCCGCGGATAGGGAATGCGGGGGATGTGCGGTGCCCGGCACCCGGAGACGAACAGCACCACCGGCCCCGGCATGGCCCGACGGCGCACCTCCCTTGCCAGCTCAAAGCCGATCCGGGCGCCCAGGCTGTGCCCGAACACCGCGTACGGTTTGGTCAGCTGCGGTCCGATCGCATCGGCCAGCGCCGTGACGAGGTCCGGCATGCTCTGGTAAGGAGGGTGCGAGAACCGAGATCCCCGGCCGGGTAGTTCGATGGCCGCCACCTCGATGTCAGGCAGGCACTCCGGCCACGACCGGTACGCCGAGGCCCGCCCGCCGGCGTAGGGCAGGCAGAACAGCCGCACCGGGGCGGCGGGTGCCGGCCTCGGGTAGACGAACCAGTCGCCGATCGTGATCTCTTCATTCAACGAGATCGACATGGGACGCGTCCTCCTCGATACCGGGCCGACATTGACAAGAGCACCGGCGCTGCCTCGAAGATTCAGGCATTTTCCGGCGGGCGTGGTACCTCACCCCTATGGGGCACCGGCCCCCCGGTGGATCAAAGGAGGCCCATGACAGCGGAACCCGAGGACGGACTCACCGTTTCAGTCCTCGGCGGCGTCGAGGACATCAGCGCCCAGGACTGGCGAACGCTTGCGGCCGGCCGCGGCTTCTACTCCTCACCCCGATGGTTGCATTTCGTGGAGGACGATCCGCGCTACGACGCGTGGTACCTGGTCGCCCGGCGCGGCCCCGACCTGCTCGGGGTCATGCCGGTCTACCTGCCGAGCGGCCACGTCCGGGCCGGCGTCGACGGCTACTACGACCCGTCCGCCGTCTTCAACACCCCCGCCGGTGTGGGCGATCCGGCCCGGTGGCGCCCCGCATTGTTGGCCGGCGGACGGACCGGCTACGAGACCGAGTTGTTGCTCCGGCCGGGGTTGCCGGCCGGGACCCGGCGGTGCGTGTTGAAGCAAATGCTGACTCGGCTCCGTCTCCTCGCCACCGCGTGGGACGTGCCGGCCATCGCCTTCATGTACCTGACCCCAGCGGCCGTCGCCGAGCTGGCCCCGGTGGTCGGAACGCCGCCGTTGCTCGTCGACCTGACCGCCGCCATACCGCTGGAGGGCTGTGACTCCTTCGACGACTACCTCGGCCGGTTGACCGGGCACCGCCGCCGCCGGGTGCGCCATGAGATACAGGAGTTCCGGAGCAGCGGGTGCGCCATCCGACGGGTCCGGCCGAGCGACGGGATCGGCATCCTGGCGCCGCTCATGGCCGAGCACCATCACCGCTACGGCCATGACGACAGCACGGAGATGCTCGCCACTCACCTGGCCAAGCACGCCGAGCATCTGGATGACCTCGGACACCTCCTGGTCTGCGAGGATGCGGGGACGCCGGTCGGGGCATTGCTCGCCTACGAATGGGAGCACGCGTGGTACGCCCGGGCAGTGGGGATCGCCGACGGGCTGCGTGGCCAGGCATGCACCTACTTCAACCTGGTCTTCTACGAGCCGATCCGGCTGGCCATCGAACGGGGCGTCACGCGTTACCTGCTGGGTCCGAGCACCGTCGGCGCCAAGGTCAAGCGGGGCGCGACGCTCGAGGCCCGTTGGTCGTTGCTGACTGGAGGACCGGCACTCGCCGATGACGTGCGAGCGCTGTCCGACGGGTGGAACGAGCGGCAGTGGTCCCAATGGGAGGCGCGGCTGCGGGAGATCGGGTGCTGGGCTCCGCTCGACGTGTGACCGCGCGCGACCGGCGGCCCGCAGCGTCCTAAATGGCTACGCGGCGGGCGAACAGTCGCAGGCCGACGGCTGTCAACGCGAGCGCGAGCGCCGTCCCGACGCCGAGATAGACCGTAGCCGGCATGTGCGGCACGTCGGGGACCAACGTCGCCCGCAAACCCTCGGCCAGGTAGACCACAGGGTTGGCCAGTACGGCGATCTGTAGCCACCGGATCGGAGCCAGGGCGAACCACGGGTAGTAGACGCAGCCCAGAAACGTCAGCGGCACGACTAGGACGGAGAATGCGAGCCCCATCCGCTCCGGGGCCACGATGGTGCCAACCGCGAGCCCGAGTGCTCCGGATATCCAGCAGGCAAGCACGACCACCAGGATCAGCAGGCCGGGTTGGCGCACGTCGATCGTGATGGCGGAGGCCGATATGAGCAGGCACAGCGGCAGCACGAGCAGTGCCGACAGCAGGCTCTGAAGTGCACCGAAGACCAGCTTCTCGGTGGCGATGGCCCATACCGGCAGCGGAGCCATGACACGGTCTTCGATTTCCCGAGTGGCGCCGAACTCGATGGCGAGCGGCAGGCTCACCGTCGAGACGCCGGCGAACACGGCCGTCACCGCGACCAGGCCTGGCACGAGTACGCTGGCGAAGCCCGTCCGCGACCCGCCGGCGCCGATGCCCTGCCCGATCCGGGGAAACAGGTAGGCGAAGACGAACACGAACAGGACCGGTTGAGCCAGTGTGCGCAGGAGGAACTCGCTCAGGTGGTTGCGCAGCACCGAAAAGTCGCGAAGCAGTAAGCCGAGGAACGACCTGGCCTGCTGGGCCACGACGCCCGGGTGCGGGCTTGGCTCACTGAATGACTCACTCACGCAGATCCCTCCCGGTGAGGTTGATGAACACCGTCTCCAGGGTCGGCTCCCGAACCGCGACATCCTGAATCTGGCCGACCACCGCCGCCGGCACGATACGAGCGAGGCTGCGCTGGCCCCCATCGGTTCGGATGAGATAGCCGTTGGTGGTGGCCTCGACCCCCCGCACACCTTCCAGGTTCCGGAGCTGGTCGGGCGGCACCACTTCGGGGTGGGCGAGGGTCAAGGTGACGACCGTGCCGACACCGCTGGCCCGCTTGAGATCGGCCGGTGCGCCCGCCACCAGCAGCCGGCCGTGATCGATGATGGCCACGCGGTCGCAGAGTTGGTCAGCCTCCTCCATGTAGTGCGTCGTGAGGAAGATCGTGACGCCATCGCTCCTGAGCTTGGCGAGCTGGTCCCACAGGGCAAGCCGGCTCTGCGGATCCAACCCGGCGGTCGGCTCGTCGAGGAAGAGGATCCGCGGCCGGTGGGCGATGGCTCGGGCGATCTGCAGCCGCTGTGCCATCCCGCCCGAAAGCCACGCCGGACGCGCCGCGGCCTTGGCCGTCAGCTGGAACATCTCCAGGAGCTCCCTCGTGCGGGCCTTGGATTGCCGGTGACCCAGACCGAAGAAGCGGCAGTGGAAGTAGAGGTTGTCCGCCACCGTGCAGGAGCGATCAAGGGTGTTGAACTGGGTCACCACGCCGATGGCACTACGGACCCTGATCGCCTCAGTCGACACATCCCACCCGGCCACGCAGACCCGCCCGGACGTGGGCGGGGTGCGGGTGGTGCACACGTTCACGGTCGTCGTCTTTCCGGCACCGTTCGGGCCCAGCAGCCCGAAGGTCTCGCCAGAGTTGATATCCAGGCTCATCCCGTCGACTGCCGTCACTGCGCCGGTGCGGGTGTATCGCTTCGTCAGACCTTGGATGGCCACGGCGGGGCGATGCATTGGCAGGTCCACAACTGCTCCTGATGTCATGTCAGCGACGCGTTGGCCCGCCGACCGGACCGGGCGGTCGCCGGGCCCGTCTATCTAGGTGGAGCCGCCGCGGCCCGCGCCTGATGCGTGTAGACGCCAGGTCGCCGGGCGTAATCATGGCGGTCACCGCGGTTCTCTTCCCAACATGACCCGGTGTACCGAGGACGCCCTGACGGACGGCGCTCGGCAGCTAGTGCTGGCGTGGGGAAGCGGTGAGTCGGTCGACGTTCCCGAGCTGAACCTCGACCAACTCATCACGCGCGTGGCCGAGGCGAGACGGGATGCCATCGCGGTCATGCACGGTTGCACCCGGCTGACCTACCACGAGCTCGATGCGGCGGCCACCGGCCTGGCCTGGCGGCTGCACGCGGCCGGAGCCCGACCGGAGGTCGCGGTGGGGGTTTCGGTATCGCGCACGCCGCTGATGGTCGTGTCGTTGCTCGCCGTACTCAAGTCGGGTGCCTACTACGTGCCGCTGGATCCGTGCCTGCCGGCCGGGCGGCTAAGGTCGATGCTGGCCGACTCCACGCCCCGGCTGTGCATCGTGGACGCGGCGACGCGCGACCGGGTGCCCGGCGGGCCGTGGCGGCTCATCGACGCATCCCTCGACGGCGATCCGGGCGCGCCGGCGCCGCTGAGAGCGGCCCGACCGGACCAGCTCGCGTACACGATCTTCACTTCGGGTAGTACCGGCCGCCCGAAGGGTGTGTGCGTCGAGCACCGGTCGGTCGTTGATCTCGTGGTCAACAGCGCCGCGGCCTATCGGGCCGGGCCGGATGACCGGATGCTCGCCTTTGCCAGCATCGGCTTCGACATCTCAGTCGCCGAGATATTCACGGCGTTGGCCGCCGGAGCCACGCTCGTGATCGCGGACGAACAGGACCGACTGTCGCCGGATCGGCTCCAGGCCCTGTTGGCGCGGGAACGGGTCACCATCGCCGAGGTCCCGCCGACATTACTCGGGCTCCTGGATCCCGCCGGCCTACCCGACCTGCGGCTGATGATCGTGGGGGGTGAGGCGCCACCGGCCGGGCAGGTCGCCCACTGGGTGCGGACAGGTCCGAGGGTCATCAACGCGTACGGCCCGACCGAGATCACGGTCACCGCGACCTTGATGGAGTGCACCGACGAACCGCTCGCGAGCATTCCGATCGGTCGCCCCATGGCCAACCATCGGGTCTATGTGCTCGACGAAGCCGGGCGCCTGGTGCCGCCGGGGGTCGAGGGCGAGCTGTGGGTGGGCGGGCCCGGCGTCGCGCGCGGCTACCTCGGGCGGCCTGACCTCACGGCCGCCCGGTTCGTCGCCGATCCGTTCGTCGCGCACATGCGCGCGTACCGCACCGGCGACCGGGTCCGTTGGCGCGTCGATGGCACCCTGGAGTTCCTCGGGCGGTTCGACCGACAGCTCAACGTTCGGGGGCATCGGATCGAGCCGGGTGAGGTGGAGTCGCGTCTACGCGCCCACCCCCTGGTACGGGCGGCGGCGGTAGGGCCGGCGCAGATCGCGGGCGAGACGCAGCTCGTCGGGTACGTCGTTGCCGCGGGCCAGCCGCCAACGGGTCGGCAGCTGGCGCGATGGTGCGCGCAGGAGCTGCCGGGCGCATTCGTACCGTCCATGTTCGTCATGCTGGACGCGCTGCCCTTGGATCCAAACGGAAAGCTCGACCGAGCGGCTCTTCCGGCGCCACCCCTGGATGCCCACCGCGTGGTCGGTGCGCCGCGTACCGCGGTCGAGGCCGGGCTGCTGGACATATGGGCACAGCTGCTGCCCGGCGTACCTATCGGGGTCGACGACGACGTCTTCGAGCGGGGCGGTCACTCACTGTTCGCCATGCGACTGCTGGGCCGGGTGCGCCGCGCGTTCGGAGTCGCTCTGGCACCCGACGCCGTTCACCGGGCCCGCACCATCACGGCCTTGGCCGCCGAGGTCGCCGCCCTCACCGAAGACTCGGCCCCCGCGGTCGAGCCGTCCGGAACCGCGCCGGTGGTGCGGGCAGCCGGCGCACCGGCGATGCTCTCGCATGCCCAGCGGCAGCTGTGGTTCGTCGAGCGACTGCGCCCGAACGAGCCCACCTACAACTTGCCCATCGGCCTGCGCCTGCGCGGCCGCCTAGACCCGCGTGCCCTGGCGATGGCCCTCGAAGATGTCGCCGCGCGGCACGAAGCCCTGCGCTGCTCGATCGTGACTCTTGACGAACAGCCGTTCTCGCTGCTCTCTGCGCCTGGGCCGGTACGGCTCGCCCTCGATGATCTCCGGGACCGGCCGGCCACCGAACGGCCAGCCGCCTTGGCCGGGCTCGCGACCGTTGACGCCACGACGCCGTTCGAACTGAGGTCGGGGCCCCTATGGCGGGCCCGGCTGATCCGAGTCGACGATGACGACTGGGGCCTGGTGTTAGTCGCGCACCACGCGATCGCCGACGGCTGGTCGTTGAGCCTGCTGCTCGACGAGCTCGGGGCGTGTTACGCCGACCGGGTCCAGGGCCGGGCAACCACGATGCCGACCCCGCTGCAGTACGGCGACTTCGCATCCTGGCAGGACCAGCAGCTGTGCCGGGATCGGCTCGCCGCCGGACTGCAGTTCTGGCGCACGGCCTTGGCCGGCGCTCCGCCGATGCTCGATCTGCCCGCCGACCGTCCTCGACCGGCCGTGCAGACGCACACTCCCGGCCGGGTGTGCGTGAGCCTGCCCGCTGCATTGAGCTCGCGGGTGTACGAGCTCGCCGCCCGACATCAGGTGACCCCCTTCGTCGTGCTGCTCGCACTGTTCCAGGTTTTGGTCGGTCGCCTCTGTGGTGTCCGGGACGTGGTGGTGGCGTGCCCGGTGGCCGGTCGCTGCGAGCCTGAGTTCGAATCCGTGATCGGTATGTTCGTCAACACGGTGCCGGTCCGGGTCGACCTCTCCGGCGACCCGGCCCTGGCTGAGGTGCTTGAGCGCACGAGCGCCGCTACGCAGGCGTCCTTCGGCCATGCCGACGTGCCGTTCAGCCTGATCGTCGAAGCGGTACGCCCCCCTCGGGACCTGAGCCGGGCACCGATCGCGCAGGTGGCGTTCAACCTGCTGAACTACCCACCCGAACAGCTCAGCCTGCCCGGCGTCGCCGTCGAGAACATCGACATCGAGCCGCCGGGCTCGCTGTTGGACTTGACCCTCTATGTGCGCGAGGCAGGCCGCGATCTGCGGCTAGAGGCGGTCTACAACCGCGACCTGTTCGACCAGGAGCGCGTGGACGCCATGCTCGACCAGTACATCCACCTGATCGAGCAGGCCGACGGCGCCGCACCCGCCGCGCGTCTTTCGCTGGTGACACCGGCCGCCCAGCGGGCATTGCCCGATCCCGCGCAGCCGCTGCGCACGCTGACCGGGCCTACGGTTGTTGACCGGTTCCGGCACCAGGCCCGGTGCACACCGGATGCGCTGGCGGTCGAGGGGTCCGACATCTCGCTGTCCTACGCGGAGCTCGACGCGGCCAGCGATCGAGTCGCGGCGTACCTATCCGGTCATGGGCTCTCGGCCGGCGCGCTGGTTGCCATACCGGCGATCCGAGCCGCGCGGTTGGCCGTCGCGATCATGGGTGTGTTCAAGGCGGGTGCCACCGCCTGTCTGCTGGACAGCTCACATCCGGCGCCCCGGCTGGTCCGCATGTCACGGGCGGTCGCGCCACAGGCGTGGCTCGCCATCGACGACGTTCCCATGCCTACCGCCATCGCCGCCTACCTGCGCGACAGCGATGTCGCCTGCCACGCAACGGTGCCGGGCGTGCTGGCCGCGCCCGCGTGCGGACCGGTGCCGGCCGGACCGGTCCTCGACGACGCGGCCCATGTCCTCTTCACCTCTGGCTCCACCGGCGCCCCGAACGCCGTCGTCGCGGCGCACC
>JBLNGJ010000599.1:0-18463 GCA_050264675.1 Micromonosporaceae bacterium | reverse complement strand
CTCTGCTGACCTGGATGGAGGATCACGAAGGTGAGTGGCGCCAATGACGTCCTGGTCCGATCACGAGGCGTCCTGCTCGACGCGCTGGCGGCGCTGGACGCACCCCGCGCTGCGGTGGTGGTCATCGGTGCCCAGGCGATCTACCTCTCGTATCCCGCCCCACTCGCACCGGGCGACCCGCCGAGCCACCGGCCTCGAAGCGGCCGTGGTCGATCACCAACCGATGCTGGTGACGCCGCTCGACCCGAAAGATCGCAGACGTTACTCGGCTAACGTGGCCGGTCGCGCGACCCGTCAAGGCCTGCGGTTTCTTGTGCAGATGTTCGGCGCTGGCCCGGAAGCGGTCGGCTGCCAGATGGCCGCGCGAGCCGAGGAAGGCGTCGGCGACGAGTAGGAGATCTCTCGCATTAGCTTGCCGGGGATCGTCGATGCCAGGGATCGTGGGGGCATGGGCACCAGCGTCGATGCGGGCGAGCGACCGCCAACCCCGGCCAAGCCGCCGTACCGGTTCATCGTGGCCATCGGCGTCGTTGTGCTCACGCTCATCGCCATGGCGGTCGTCGCGGCGATCTACCCCGAGCGCGCGCCCACGGCGGCGGCCGGTGCCACGACCACCCCGCCGCCGCGCGTCGTCGCGCCCACCACGCCGGCCGGCCGCCCCGGCCCACCGCCAGCCACCGGTCCGTTGCCGTCACACGTACCGCCATGGCCGGGCGCGGTGACCGGCACGTACGCGGTCGTCCACACCGACACCGAGCTGGGCGGACGTTTCGAGGTCCGGATCAGCCTGCTCAACAGCGCCACCGTGGCGCAGCCATGGGTGGTCACGCTCGCGTACCCGCAGCCGGTGACCGCGATCGTCTCCGCCTGGACCGTGCCGGGTCGGCAGCCACCGGTGCTGGCCACGAACCGCCCGGCCTTCACGCTCGCCGGCGACCAGCCGATCCCGGCCCGCACCAGCATCGAACTGTGGCTGCAACTGACCGTCGAGCCCGGCGGCGGCATCGAGGCCACCCAGTGCCGGGTCAACGACACCCCCTGCGAGCGATGATCTCCGCTGCCAGGGGCCTACTGGGCCACCGGCAGCGGCACCTCTTGCCACGACGGGTGCTGCGGCGTGCCGGTGAAGTCAAACCGCACGGCGGACGGGCCGATGGCGACCAGGCTCGCCGACGTCGAGCCGTAGACCCGCCCGGCGAACTCGCGGCGCACCAACAGCGCGCGCGGGTCGTCGGGGGCGAGGCCGTCGCCGGCGAGCAGCTGCGGCCAGGCCCCCCAGGCCGGCTCGAACGGCCGCCCCGGCTGCGGGTCCGGCGTGGGAACGGCGGCGAGCAGCGGCGCGAAGTGCGGCACCAGCGGATCGTCCCTCGCGTCCACGCCCGCGTTGACCAGGATGTGGTCACCGGCGCCGAGCTCGACCCGCCGCGCGGTGGCGCCGTCCCACGACCACACCTCCACCCGCTGCGCGGTGGCGCGCAGCAGGTGGAACCCGTCGTAACCGGTGAGATCGCCCTCGTCGAGCGGGTCCGGGTCGGTCAGTGCGGTCAGCGGCAGGCCGCCCCGGCTGGGGCGCGAACCGTGGGCCAGCGGCGGCAGGTGGACGCCGTTGAGGATGGCCGCGACGCCGGGCGGATCCGGGCGGACGGCGAGCCAGGTGCCGCCGGCCGTGCGGTCACGCCCGCCCACCAGCCGGGGCGCCGACGCGACCCAGTGCGCCGCGGGCGGATCCCACGACCGCTCGACGAACTCGTCGCGGACCGCGGCGAGCAGCAGCGGCCACGCCGTGGCCGGGGCGAACCGCAGCAGCACAGTGCACACGCGGCGAAGCGTACGCGGGCGCTCACACCAGCGGCGGCAGCCGGATCGCCCGCTGTGGCGTTCGCAACCACTCGGCGCTGATCCGTACGCCGGTCACCCGCTCCAGCAACGCCATCGCCGAGATCTCCGCGGCGTCCAGGCCGAAGGGCAGGTCGGCCAGCAGGCGGTCCAGGCAACCCGGGTCGGCGCCGTGCACCGGGGCCGGCTCGAGCAGCGGGTCGAAGGTGGCGAGCAGCACGCCGTCGACCGCGTGGCTGAACTGCATCGCGGCGCTGACGTCCCGGCAGAAGCAGGCCGCCCGGGCGCCGGTGGAGAGCGCCCCGGCCGCCTCCTCACCCCGCCAGCCGTTGTGCTCGGCGACCAGCACGCCGCCGTCGAGGACGCCGACCTGTGCCCACTGTGGTGCGTCGACCGTCCAGAAGCACTCGTCGAAGGTGAGTCGGCGGCAGCCACCCGGATCGGCACCGAGCCGGGCGATCACCTCGTCGGCATCGAGCCCGATCACGGCGGTGAAGCAGTACGCCTCGAGCGGCTCCACCCAGGCGTACCGGGGCATGCCTTCTTCCTATCAGGACGGCCGCCGCTACGTGTTCGGGATGAGCAGGTCGACTGCCTCGTCCACGTCGTCGGTCAGGTGCACCCGGCCGGACGCGTCGCCGAACGGCGAGGCGGCCAGCAGCGGGGCGAGTAGCGACATGACCGGCACCACGGTGGTCCAGAACGCGACACCGAGGAAGATCATCGGTCCGGTCTCGCCGTCGGTGCGGTAAAACGCCTTCGTCGCCGCCTGGAACACCTCCTGCACCGTGCCGGCGCGCCCCGGCGCGAAGACGAGGCCGCAGCGGGCCAGCCGCAGGATCGTGTCTTCCCGGATCGGGTTGGAGAAGTACTTCGCGATGCCGCCGGCGAAGAGGTTGGCCGGCTCGTGGCCGTAGAGCCAGGTCGGAATGGCCAGGCCGCCGAGGCTGAGCCGGGCCGGTTCGTCTTCATGGGAGTACGTACGGCGCACGGCCAACGCGGCGGCGGTGTACGGGTCGTGGTCGCGGAAGTCGGGCGCCCCGGCCAGCCGGTCGATCGCCGCGCGCAGCTCGTCGGTCGAGTGGCGCTGCAGGTACGCGCCCAGGTTGGCCGCCTCCATCACGCCGGGGCCGCCGCCGGTCACCACGAGCCGCCCGGCCCCGGCGACCCGGTGCGCCAGTGTCGCTGCGATCCGGTACGGGCCACCGCCCCGGGGCTCGGCGTGCCCGCCCATGATGCCGACGACCGTGCCGGGGCCGTGGGCCTCCGCCCAGCCCCCGTACGCATCGACCAACGCGTCGTCGATGCCGGCGTCGTGCACCCGCTGGGCGAGCGCCTCCCGCACGTCGGGCACCGCGCCGCCGTGGCGGAGGAAATGGCGGTACACCACCGTGTCGTACATGCCCTCAAAGCCGCTGTCGGCGAAGCCGGTGGCGAGGTCGTCGGGGGTGTAGAGCGCGGCCGGGCCGGTCGGGTAGGGCACCTCGTCGAAGACCGGCACGACGCTGGCGCCGTGGCGCACGACCGCGGCGATCGCCGCGTGGTCGGGGAAGCGGCAGCCCACGAAGAGCGTGCCGGTGACGTCGACATCGGACAGATCCGGCGGGTCGAGATCTAGCCGTACGCCCTGCACGGTGAGCCCGGCGAGGGAGCCGGCGGCCAGGTGCGCGTCCAGCTCAGCCCGCGATTGCACCTGGTCGGGCGTACGGTCGGGGATCCAGGCCGGCACCCGGCAATGATGCCGCCCTCCGCAGATCTTGGATGAAACTGGGGCCTGGAGGCCCGCAAATCATCCAAGATCTCGGGGGATGAGGGGGGATGAGGGGGCGCCGCCGGGGCAGTGCGGCCGGGCCGGCTAACAAGGGCAATGGCCCGGGACGGGCCCGAGCCATTGCTTAACCGGGTCCTGGGGAGGCTCCGGACTTTCGATTGAACCCGTGGGCGCTGGGGCGCGCACCCGCTGGACGTGTGGAAAGCCCATCAGCCGTTTAGCCACCACTTCGGACGCCGGCCCGACCAGGTTGAATGGTGCCCATGCAGAACCTGCTTCCCGAGCCGGAGGCCACCCGGCTGCCCGCCGACGCCGAGGCCGACACCGCGGCGGCGACGCTCGCGCCCGAAGAACTCGCGGCTCGATTCCCCGCCCACAGCGCCGCCTGGGCCGCGTTGGCGGAACGGGCGCTCGCCGCCGGGCAGCCGGTGCCCGCGTACGCCTTCGCCCGCACCGGCTACCACCGTGGCCTGGACCAGCTGCGTCGCAGTGGCTGGCGGGGCAGCGGACCGGTGCCGTGGTCCCACGAACCCAACCGGGGTTTCCTGCGCTGCTTGTACTGCCTGAGCCGGGCGGCGGAGGCGATCGGTGAGATGGACGAGGCCGACCGGTGCGCCCAGTTCCTGCGCGACTGCGACCCGGCTGCCGCCGACGCCCTCACCACCTGACACAGCCTGGCTGTGATCGCCGCCGGCGGTGAAAGTAGGCCCGGGGTGAAAGTAGACCTTGGGTGAAGTAGACCGTGGCCCCGCCGGACACCCTCGGCGAGGCCACGGTCACTTCTTACCTAGCCGCCTAGCAGGCGCGAGTAGGCGACAGGGTCCAGTCCACCACGACCGTCCTACCCGCGGTGATCCTCGCCGTCTTCGTCTGCGGCTGCCAGGTGTCCTTGGCCACGATCACCTGAAGTGGGTTGTTCTTCTTGTCCAGCCACAGCGCGTACCGGCCGTTGGCGTCGGTGGTCAGCGTGTAGTGCGCGACCGAACTGTTGATCTGGACGGTCGCCCCGGCCAGCGCGACCGGGCCGGAGCATCCAGCACCGGTGACCGTACCCATGATCTTGCCCCAGTCCTTCGGTGGCGACACGTTCATCGTCACGTCGACCGGGGTCACCGAGTACGGCGTGTCGGTGATGAAGACGATCCGTCCGCCGTACGCGCCAGGCTGGCTGATCACGCTCGTGCTGGCGTTGAGGGTCAGCGTGACCGTGACCGTGGCCCCCGCCGCGACCGTGAACGACTCGGGTGACTCGGACAGCCACGGCACGTCCTCGGTGGCGCCACACTGCTCGAAGCCGGGCAGCACCTCCGAGCGCGCGGTGGGGTTGAACCCGCCGAGCGAGCCGCCGATCTTGTAGAAGCCGCACGCGCTGCCACCACGGAACACTGTGTTGTTGGAGTTGGCGATGGCGGTCCAGCTGTCGCTGACCGGGTCGTAGGCGAAGCCCTCGTTCGTGAGCACGCTCGACCCGGCGGTCACGCCACCGGAGATGAGCAGCAGGCCGTTGGCCGCGACCGAGGCGCCACCCCACATACCCATCGGCATGTTCGCGATGGGCGACCACGCGTTGGTGGTCGGGTTGTACGAGTAGGACGCGCTGAAGTCGGTCGTGTCGTTGGTGCCGCCACCGCAGTAGATCTGCCCGGAGATCGCCCCGCAGGCGAGCCAGGAGACCGGCTGCGGATAGTCGGCCACCGCGGTCCAGGTGTTGGCGTCAGTGTCGTAGACCCAGACATCGGTGCGCCCGCAGGTGTCGGCGTCGCAGCCGCCGACCACGTAGATCCGCCCGCCGAGCACGGCGACCCCGGAGGCCGCGAACGCGTTCGGCACGCTCGCCCCGACCGACCAGGTGTTCGCGGACGGGTCGTAGATCTCCAGGTCGCCCAGCGGGTCGCCGAGGGCGCCCCAGCCACCGACGACGTACATCTTTCCGTCGACGAAGGCGGCGACCGGCTTCTCCCGCTGGTTGGTCATGGACGCGATCGGCGACCAGGTGCCGGTGGCCGCGGTGAAGACGGCACCCGTGGCGAGCACGTTGGTCCCGTCGAAGCCACCGACCGAGTAGACCTTGCCGGCGTCGGCCGCGGAGGCGTTGTCCATCACCGCCGCGGGCAGGTTGGCGATGTTGACCCAGGGCAGTGCGTACGGTTGCTCCACGTTGGCCGGCGCCTGCGTGACCGGCCCCATCTTGGCGTAGCCGAGCGGCGTGAACGTGCCCTCGATCCGGTTGACCGGCGGGCCGCTGCCGAGCTGTTTGAGGATGACGAACCCGCGGTCACGTTCGGTCAACGACGCCACGGCGGCCGCGCCGCCCTCGTTGTGCACGTCGAACGTGGCCGTGGTGCTGCCGCCCATGCCCACCGTCCGGCTCAGGGTGGCCGGGCTGACCGTGAGGCGGCCGGCCTCGAGGGCGAAGTTGGCCAGGTTCGCTTCATCCGCCACCACGTTGACCGTCGAGGTCTTCGAGCTGTACCGGGACAGGCTTGCGGTGAACGGATGGCTGCCGGTCAGCGACGAGAACATCCAGTAGAAGCCGTCGCCGAGCACCGGATCGTCCGGCGTCGGCATGCTCGTCGCCTTCTCGGTCGACTGGTCGTTGCTGGTCACCGTGGCGCCGTTGAGCCCGGCGCCGGTGTTGGCGTCGGTGACCCGGCCGAGCACCAGGGCGCCCGGCACCGGGGCGCAGCCGCGCTGGCCGATGAAGACGTTGTCGACCTCCCACCACCAGGCGAACGTGCCCACGTAGCGCCAGCGCACCTGCACCGTGGCCACGCCGGCGGCCTGCGGAATCGGGAACTGGTCGAAGCGCGGGCCCCGGGCGGAGTTGACCTGGTGCACCAGCGTGGTCCAGGTCGCTCCGCCGTCCAGGCTCAGGTCCAGGTCGGCGAAGGAGTTGGTGAACGCCCGGAAGTCCTGGTTGAACCCGATCACCGGGGTGGTGGCCGTGGTCAGGTCCTGCACCGGGGAGCGCAGCTCGGTGTTCTGGGTCTTGCCGATGCCGAGCTTGTCGCTGTCGACCATGGCGAAGCCGCCGGCGCCGCCGGTGAGGTTGCCCCGGTTGCCGATGTCGGTGAAGCCCCAGCCGCCGCCGGTGGTGTTGTTGACCACGGTCCACCCGGGCGGCGCGGTGGGCGAGTTGAAGCTCTCCTGCAGACCGTGCACGTCCACCCGGTAGCCCGGAGCGCCACAGGTGCTCGGGTCGACCGTCAGCGCGATGTCGTGAGTCTGGTTGCTGCCACCGAGGGCAACCGTCTCGGTTTTGGCCACGTAGCCCGGGAACTTGGCCGTGGTCCGCAACGTGTAGCTGAGGTTGCCGGGCAGGTCGATCTCGTAACGCCCGGTGGCGGGATCGGTGAAGATCGGGCCGCCGGGGAAGCCGTCCACAGTGATCTGTGCGTAGAGCGCCCAGCCGTGGCCCGAGCCGTCGCGGACCGTGCCGGACAGCGTCACGTGGGGAATGGCGACCAGGGCGAAGTTCCTCGTGGTGGTCGCGCCATCGGTGACCGTGACCCCGTTGGCCACACCGGTCTGGTAGCCGAACGAGCTCGCCATCACGTCGTAGGTGCCGACGGCGAGGCCGAGGCTGTAGCGTCCGGCCGCGTCGGTGATCGAGGTGGCCGTGCCGCCGACGACGAGCGCACCGACGACCGGGGCGCCGGTTCCCGCGTCGGTGACCGTGCCGGCGATGACGCCGTGCGGGCCGGCGGGGGCAAACGCGCGTACGCCGTTGGGGGTGCCGAGGCCGGTCGGTCCGTCGTAGCCGGGGCCGGCGTTGCAGAAGTAGCTCACGCCGCCGCAGACACCGTTGGAGCCGGTCGTCACGTCGAAGAGCGCGGTGGCCGATGCGTACGGGTAGGAGTTGGGGTAGGTGCTCGGCGCCGGCGGCCCGGCCAGGGCGTACGCCGACGCGATGATCGGCGCGGAGGCGCTGGTGCCACCGAAGACGACCCAGCCGGAGTCCTGGTAGGTGTTGTAGACCGCCACGCCGGTCTGCGGGTCGGCCACGGCCGACACGTCGGAGGTGACCCGCTTGGTGCAGCCGGTGTCGAGCTGGAACGTGGGCTTGCTCTCGAAGAGCGAGCAGCCGCTGCCGGTGCCGCTCCAGGCGGACTCATCCCACCCGCGGGCGTTCGTCGCGTGGACGAGCGAGGTGCCACCCACCGCCGTCACGTACCGCGACGTGGAAGGGTAGATCACGCCGAGGCCGTTGTCACCGGAGGCGGCGGTGATCACCACGCCGGGGTGGTTGAAGGTCGACTCGTCGGCCTGAAGCTGCCCGGAGAACTCCGAGCCGCCCCAGCTCAGCGAGACGAACTTCGCGCCCAGCGCGACCGCGGTGTTCACCGCCGGGAACAGGTCGGTGGAGAAGTTGCTGTTCGCCTCGACCAGGAGCAGGTTGCAGTTGGGGCACACGGCCGAGGCCATGTCGAGATCGAGGGCGATCTCAGCGGCCCAGCCGGCGTTGGGTGCGGGCAGGGGACCCGGCTGCCCGTTCTGGTTGACCTTGCGGAAGCAGCCGTTGGCGGTGGTGCAGGCGCTCAGACCGAACTGGGCCCGGTAGACCGCCAGGTCGGCTTCGGCGTTCGGGTTGTCGAACGCGTCGACGATCGCGATCGTCTGGCCGACCCCGCCGGTGGTCGACGGGAACGCGTACGCGCCACGCAGATCGGCCGGGCCGTACCCGTTCGGGATCAGCGCGGGCACCACCCCGAGGTGGCTCTTGACGTTGGTGCGGGCCATCGCGAAGCAGGTCATCTCGCCGGGTTGGGTCGGGCCCTTGCACACCTGGCGCACGTTCTGCGTCTTGGGCTCGGCCGCGGCATAGGCAGCGGTTGGCACGAAGAGGCCCGCTCCGACGACGGTCACCACGACCGTGGTCGCCGCTTTGATCCAATGTGGTCTATCAATCCGCAACCGGATCATCCGAGTCTTCCTCCCCCACTCGTGGGTGAGGGGATCGGGCACTTCGCGCACCCGGCACTCCCCTAGACGGCGAGGCTATGACCGAAAGGATGAGCTGCACAAGGCTGCAAATAGTCACATCCCTGCATACCGGCGGCCGCGTTCGCGATCTTGGAAGAGCGCCGGAAAACCGCCCGCTGCGATATGCCTCAATAAACAGGGTGAACGCGGATGTAAAACCTGAGCATGGTCTCATGCCGCGGGCGGGAAACATACGGGCGCTTAGTGACAATGTCAGCACCGAGCGCAGCTTTGAGGTCGTCTTCTGGGGCTACTCCCGGCGGGACGTGGACCAGTACGTCGTGCATCTGGAGAACCAGCTCGCCACGCTGCTGGCCGAGCGCCAGGAGATGCAGGCCCAGGTCCGCACGCTGACCGGCCAGCTCACCACGGTCCAGATGGAGCTGATCGAGCTACGCCGTCAGCCCAGCGCCGGCGACAAGGCGACGTTTCGCCACCTCGGCCCTCGAGTCGAGCACATCCTCGCCGAGGCCGAGGCGCAGGCCGAGCAGATCCGGGCCCAGGCCATCGCCGATATCGCGGCCGACCGGGCGCACACCGCCGAACTGCTCGTCCAGGCCCGGGAGGCGAAGGAGCGCGACGCTCAGGAGCTCGAGGTGCTGCTGAGTCAGCGCCGGGCCGAAGAGGCGCGGGAGGCGGCCCGCCGGATGGAGGCGGCCACCGCCGAGGTGACCAAGGCCCAGGAGTACGCGCAGCGACTGCGCGCCGAGGCCGAACTGGCCCGCCTGGACGGGCTGCGCCAGCTCGAGGCGCTGCGGGCCAAGGCCGAGCAGGACGAGGCGGCGCTGGCCACGACCGCGGAACTCTACGCCCAGCAGACCCGCGCCGCGGCCGAGCAGCACGCCCAGGAGACCCGGGCCGCGGCCGAGCAGCACGCCACCCAGACCCGGGCCGCGGCCGAGCAGGCGGCGACCCAGCTGCGGGTGCAGGCGGAGCAGCACGCCACCCAGGTCCGCTCGGGCGCCGAGCAGCACGCGACGCGGCTACTCGCCGCGGCCAGCCAAGAGGCCGCCAGCCACCTCGGGCCGGCCACCCAGCCCCAGACCGACAGCGCTCAGGCGGAGAGCGCTCAGGCCTCACCGAGGTCAACCGGCACCCGCATCCATTCCCGTGACCACGTCGGTGATGCCGTACGGATCTGCCCCGGACCAGTCAATGCGCCGGACTGGTCTCCCAGAGGGGCTGATCGGGATCGCCCGCAGACGTGGTCCGAACGGGAGTGTCTGCTGACGGTATAGAAGATGACGCCCACAAGCGGATCGTCGCCGGTGCGGTCGGCCAGGTGTCGCAGTCCGCGGAGGTCATCCGATCGGTGATTGCCTCACCTACGCGGTCAGCCACGTGGCTGACGAGCCCTTGTTGTGTACAGGCACCGTCGCCAAGACTGACCTGTACCTCGTTGCGGCGCGAAAGAAGCCTCGCCTGAATCGTCGCACCACGCGACGCTGGTCAGCGACGGTCGGTGAGCTCGGTGAGCAACCGAGAACCGGTCCACGTCGATACGACGATGATCCGTCGCAACGAGTACAACGGTTGGGTGAGGTCCATCGGAAACTGTCGGAGCTGGAACGCCGTCCGGTAACCGGCCGCCGCCAGGTGTGGGAAGGCCACACCATTCCACAACCCGTACGGGTAGGCGAAATGCTCGACGGGCCTGCCGATCAGCTTCTCCAGCAAGGCTTTGGGTTGGTCTAGCTGGATCTTCCAGTCCGTGCCGGAGTAGCGGTCGACGCGGTGATGGTCCCAGGTATGCGCGGCCACCGTCATGCCCGCGTCCGCCAGGCGTTTGATGTCACGGTTGGTCATCCAGCTTTCGTTGCCGAGCACGACCGTCATCACGAAGAATGTGGCCGTCATCGCGCGGGCCACAAGGTCGGGTAGGCCCACCGTGATCTGGCTGGCCTGGCTGTCGTCGAAGGTGAGGATCACCGGTTTCGGTGGTAGCTTCGCGCCAGTCGTCATGTGGGCGACGTACTGGTCCGGGCTGATCGTGGTCCAGCCATCATGTTTCAGTGCGTCCAGCTGGGCGCGGAATTGCCTTGGCGGACAGATGAGTTCGGCCCGCGCGACCTCGTCGTCGCCCGGTCGCCAGTCGCGCAGTTGATGCCAGCACAACACCGGCACGGTGGCTCGTGCGATGATCTCTGCCGGGGAAGGTGCCGTCGGACTCGGGCTCGCTGCCGGCGAACTTGGCGCCGCCGGTAAAGGTGTCGGTGAGCTGTTCGTGGTCGGGCGCAACGGTGTGGACGTGGCTGCCGCGCAACCGGCCAGGGCTGCGGTGCCCAGCAGTCCGCCGAGCAGAGCGCGACGGTCAATGCGTCGATCAGCGCCCACGCATCCCTCCGATCGTGCGACCTCACGCTGCAGGCGACATCCTGCAGGCAGGCGGTCCAAAGCCAGCAAATGGACCGCGCCGCTCAGATCTTACGGTCGTCGAGGCGGTGCCGATGCCCCCTATGACAATCTGTCAAGCGGTTCGTGGGGTGTGGTCTGCTTGTGTCCCACGCAACTGCGTCGATGGGTCACCAAGGACGCTTGCCATCGTGCGCGCTTCCACGGCGCCGGAGCTGTAGGGCAGGGTGAGCCCGTTGGATACCGGCTCAACCAGCACCGACGGCGACGAATGACAAGCCGGTCGCTTGCAGCAATGGATCACTTGGCAGGTGGTGGCGGGCCGACCGGAGGGCCTCGGCCAGGGACATCCCGAGTTGGAGCCCACTATGGAGGCCGATCATGAGTGGCACGCACGCCTCGTCGTTGACGGCGACCACGCTGGCCACGACGCCGGCGGTGCCGAGCGGGAGCAGCGCGGTGGCCAGTCCGAGCAACTCGTCCGCGCCGGCGGGCATGAGCCGTCCGGATTCGCAGCTGGGCAGGATCAGCCGGTATGGCGCCCGCCGCAGCCGCTGGAAGTCGTGCACGGTGAGGGGTCCGTCGGCTAGCCGCAGCGAGGAAAAGAGCGGGCTGTCCGCCCGGAAGGTGCCGTGGGCGGCCAGGTGTGCC
This sequence comes from Micromonosporaceae bacterium, assembly GCA_050264675.1. GTDB lineage: Bacteria > Actinomycetota > Actinomycetes > Mycobacteriales > Micromonosporaceae > JBLNGJ01. The sequence continues at coordinate 6,870 of JBLNGJ010000599.1, read as the reverse complement.
AGCCGACTGCCATCCAAGGCATCGAGTACGCGGGACGCGGTGGCCTGGCCGCGGTCCAACACGGTCGCCCGGTCATGGATGGCGGCGAGCGTGGTCACCTCGGCCCCGTTCGTGCGCAGGCCCGGGCCGCGGACGAGGACCACCCGATCGGACTCGGACGGGCTTGCTTGACGAGCTCGCAGCCACGCCCGCGCCGATGGCGCGACGTTGAGCACGCGGTCGTGCAGGACCGGCAAGATCGGCCACGGCACGCCGTGCAGGCTGGCCGGGGGCACCACCACGGCAGGCATGTCGTCGAGCTGGTCGGCGGCTGGCCCGAGCAGGAGACGTTCCAGTCGGGACCCGCAGTCCAGCAGGGCCGACATGGCGCCGGTCGAAGCTGCGCCGGGGAAGGCGAGCCGGCGCAGAGCCGCCCGGGCGTACTCCACTTCGATTGCCGCCTCGGTGATCGATCCCGCGCGGAACCGGTGTACGCCGGTCGCGCGGCAGAGCAGTACGTGCAGGTCTCCATCGACGGCGACGATTTCGATGAGGCGGGCACCGGCCAACTCACGCTGCAGGAGGACCACATCCAACGGCCGCTCCGGGCTCGATCCGGTGCCCCGTAGGTGTCGAGCCCGGGCCCGGATCTCCCGCTCGATGCGGCGCTGATCGCGCAGCAGATCCGCCGCCGGTGCCCCGCGCGACCGAGCCGAGTCCAGGCGGCCAGCGAGCTCCCGCAGTCGGGTGAGCCCAGCCTGCATGGCCGGGTCGGTCGGTGGCCGCAGGGGCGTCGCCGCCAGGGCGGTGGCCCGCCACCGCTCCGCCCAGGCGAGCAGGGATCGCGGCCGCCCAGAGGCGAGCGATACCCGCAGAGCGATGCTGGCCAACTCCGCGCCATGTGCCGTTGCGAAGGCACGGAGTTCGGGAGCGCCCAAGGTCTCTCGGTGCTCGTCGAGGTAGTGCAATCCGCGTCGGCACGCGCCGAGTGTCCGGCGCGGCTGACCAGCTGCCTCCGCCCTCAACGCCTCGGCCAACCAGCCGCCAGCCCGGCTCAGGGCCGGCCCTTGGTGGCGCAGGTGGGCGGCGGCGGCAAGATGGCGGTCGGTGTCCGCCCGTCGGTGCAGAACCCCCGCCACCCGACCGGCCAAGAGGTGCGCCTGCGCCGACTGCGGCGCGCCGAGCTCAGTCAGCCGGGCGGCGACCCGGGCCGCCTCGTTCATCAGCCCGACGGTGACCGTCCCGTGATGGAAGCGGATCTGCAGGAGCAGCAACGCGCAATGCGCCGACCACCAGTCGCGTCGCTGTGCCGAGAAGAGGCGCGCAGCGGCCCGGGCTCGAGCCTCGGCGACCTCGACGTCGCCGGCGGCCAAGGCGGCGTGAGCGGCGGTGAGCAACAACTCCGCGCGCCGGATGGCCCGTCCCCGTTGCCGCTGAAGGTGGCCGATCGCCTCGTCCGCCTCGGTCAGCGCCTCCCGCGGCAGCCCCGCGGCGAGCAGGAGCGCGCACCGATCGACGCTCAGCTCGGGCATGACGGTGCCCAACTCGCCGTACCGTTGCTCGGCCTCATCGAAGTGGACCAGCGCCGCGGGCAGATCGCCCATGCAAAATGACACCAGCCCTCGATTGTGCAGCGCCACCACGGAGTCGTGCTCCTGGCCGGTGGTGGCGAACATCTGGGCCGCGACCTCCAAGTCGCGCTCGGCCCGCCGGGCCTGTCCGATCGCCAAAAGCATCAATGCCCGCAAGGTCAGAGCACGCGCCAGCCAAATGGTGTCGCGAGCGCGGCGCAGGACCGGCAGCGCCCGGCGCAGCTCGGCTAACGCCTCGCCGTGGCGGCCGAGCAGCCGCAGTGCCCCGGCCCGGCGAAACTGAATGCGCGCCGCGGTCAGCCCGCAAGCCCGGGTGACTGCGGCTTTCAACGCGCTCAACCCAGACTGAGTACGGCCGGCGTTGATGAGCGCCACTCCGAGGGCGGCCATCGCGTCGGCCTCCCGGTCGGCGACGCCGGAGCGCCGGCCGAGGCTTACGGCCTGCCGCAGGTGCCGGATCGCGGCCGCGAGATCGCCAAAGTCTCGCTCAACTAGCCCGATCGCTTGGTACGCCAGCGACGCGTCGTAGGGCGACGGATCGGTGGCAAGCAAGGCCCTCGCCGCCGCGGCGGCTTCCTTAGGACGGGAGAAGACGAGGGGCAGCAGCGCCGCCGGCCCTTCCGCATCACTAGCGCGGAACGGTCTACGCCCGGCCACGCTCGGGATTCTAGCGCTTGACGGGTCTGCGACACATCGGCGCCGTATCACCGACCAACACCCGGCTCTTATCACTGACCACCGATTGACAAGGAGGAGATCAATGGCACGACAACACGACAAGTTCTGGGCGCAGTTCGACGTGGTGAAGGCAGCCGCCGCACGCCACGGCCGGCGGCTGGCGGTTCATCCGCTCGAGGCCGAGTCGCGTCTTGACGTTCCGCCGCGGTGTGTGTACGAAAAGGACACGCTGCTGGTGACCCAAGAGACCGCTAACGATCGGGCCGCCCGGGCCCACCTCGGTTTCGGCACGCCCGACGAGGACGACGGCTGGCCGGTGAAGCGGGTACCCGTGCGGTCGACAGAGGACGTGCTCGCCAAGCTGGCGCCTTACGGCGGAGCGGCGACACTCAATCATCTGATGTCGATCTGCGATGTCAATCTATGCCCGGCTGACGAGCCCGATCCGGTCCCGGCAGACACGGAGCCGGAGCCGTGGCCGGCCGACAGCCAGGGCGGCGAAGGCGTCTACGTCCGGGTCGTGGACACCGGCTTGATACCCGGATACGAGGAGGATTTCAGCTGGCTGGCCGGAGTGCAGGGCCCACCCGACCGCCACGTTGCCACCTTCGATCGGCGTACCTACGGCCCCGTCGCGACGGGCAATGTTGCCGTTGCTGCGCCGCCCGAGACGACCATCCTGCCGTACTACGGTCATGGCACATTCATCGCCGGCTTGATCAGGCGCGTCGCGCCGGCAACGCAGGTCTACGTTTCCAACGAATTCAGCTGGGCCGGCACCGTGACCGAGCAGGACCTTGGGAAGGCGCTCTACCGGGCGCTGGCCGGCACGCCTCGACCAGACATCATCAGCCTCTCCGCCGGTGGAACAACGCATGACGACCGACGACACCTCGGCCTGGCACCATTCCTGTATGAGTTGAGACGCAGCGACCACACACTATTGGTCGCGGCGGCCGGCAACGAGGGTACCGAACGCGTACTGGCGCCGGCAGTGACAGCGCCACCCCTCAGGGACATCTTGTCCGGCGGCGATCCGAACCCGTTGTGGTCGAACCCGGTGATCTCGGTGGGCGCACTGCGAACGGACTACCGCGGACGCGCCTGCTTCAGCAATCACGGCCCGAACGTCACCGTGTACGCGCCCGGTGAACGACTAGCCAACGCCTTTGCCAGCGGCGAATATCGGTATGTCGATCCTTCGAGCATCGACTGCCGATATTGCACGCCGGCCCTCTACTACCCGTGCACCTGTGTTACCGCGCCACCGCGTGGTGCCCAGGTGCGGTTTGACCGGATGGCGCGATGGAGCGGCACCTCGTTCGCCACGCCAATTGTGGCTGGACTGATCGCCGAGCATATGACGAAGTCGGGAGAGAGTAACCCACGGATGGCGGCGATCAGCCTGCTGAAGCGGAAAGGACGGCGCTTGAAAAACGACGAATACGTACTGCTGCCCTCTTCTCGGTAGGCCGCCGGACCGGGGCTGATCCGTCCGGCTGTACCCGCCCCGGTCCCAGCCATACGATGAGTCCCACCATCGCGAGGACGGGCGGATCATGCAGGCGGACGACGTGCGCAGCCTCGTCATCAGCGCCGCAGCCGGGGACAAAGCGGCCTGGAAGGCCATTGTGGAGCGTTTCAGCGGTCTCGTCTGGGCTGTGGTACGCGCGCACCGCCTCTCCGCCGCGGATGCCGAGGAAGTGTTCCAAACCACCTGGCTTCGCCTGATTGAGCACATCGGCGAGATCCAGGAGCCGGATCGGATCGGAAGCTGGCTCGCGACGACCGCTCGGCGCGAGACGATCAGGAGGCTGCGAGCTGCGCAGCGAGTGAGGCCGGTAAGTGACCTGGATGTGCTCGACGACCGCGACGAGAACGCCACACCCGAGGGCATATTGATTGACCTTGAGGAGGCGGTTGATCGCGCGGAGCGGGCGCGGCGCATGTGGACGGCTTTCCAGAAGCTGCCGGACAACTGCCGAAAACTCCTGCGCCTGCTGATGGCGACACCGCCGCCAAGCTACGTTGAGATCTCCGACGCACTGGCAATGCGGGTGGGTAGTATCGGCCCCACCCGCGCGCGCTGCCTCGAGCGGCTGCGCACGTTAACGAATGGAACGCCATGACGGCTGAAACGCCAGACAATGACCTCGCCATCGAGACCGAGTTACGACTGGCGGCGACCTTGTTCGATCCTGTACCGGCCCCACTCCTCTACGACGTGATTGACGCGTTCGAACTGCGCACGCTCGACGCCGAGCTCGCTGAGCTGACCTTCGATTCGCTTTCGGAGCTCTCGTTAATACGCGCCGAGCACGAGCCCCGAATCCTCACCTTTAGTGCTGACCGGCGGGTCGTCGAAGTCGAGGTGACCGACGCGAATGGCGGCTGGCGCATCATCGGCCAGTTGACACCACCTGGGCCGGCAAAGGTCGAGCTTCGAACACGGCGACGTAGCGTCGCGGCCGAGACCGACACCTGGGGTCGATTTAGCGCACCCCTCGAAGCGAGCCCATTTAGCATCCGGTGTCGGTGGCCCGAGACCGCGCGGCCGCTCGTCACGGAATGGATCTTCGTCTAGCCGAGTCTCCTTGACGACATGTATCAGGACCGCCGCACCAAGCTCTACAGGGCATGCGTCAAACGAAAGACCGCTTCGCGTTACCGGAAAGCCTGGTCGGTAGCGGCAACTCGGCCGTACTCTATGCAAAGTTCTACCTACTGATCCGGGCCACGCTGGGTCTTATCGGAGTACTCTTCCCTATGGTCTTGGTCGTCGGAGAGGCGCATCGACGAGGCAGCGTGCACGTTCGAGGATCGCTCAGCAACTATTATCACTCCTCAATGCGGGACATATTCGTGGGAAGCCTATGCGTGACCGGCGTCCTCTTGGCGACGTACATGGCCAAGCACTGGCGGACGCGTGACTTCTTCGTCAACCTCGTAGCCGGTGTCGCGGTCTTGGGCGTCGTCTTCTGCCCAACGTCGCGGCCGGGGTTGACGGACCACTCACCCCGCTGCGGCACCACGCCAATGCCCGTTGGATGCTCGCCCGTTCAGCAGCAGCTCGGTGAGATCCGGACGGCCGAAATCCACTCCGCCTGTGCAATTGTCTTTGTCTCCAGCCTGGCTGCGATCGCCTTCGTGCTCGCATATCGCGAGAAGCAGTGGAACAGGAGCCGCGCCGCGTGGTTGACCCAGGTGGCCTGCGGAGGTGTAGTCATCGCCGCCGCGGCTGGGGTGGGCATCGGTGAGCTGCTTCGGCTGAGCTTTGGGGAGCTCACACCTCTGTACGTCGGCGAAGTGGTCTCGATCTGGGCGATCGGCATCTCGTTGCTCCTGGCCGCACGGGATCTCTTGTGCCGGCTCAGCCCGGCGCAACGCATGTCGACCGAAGGCTACGCCGGCTGAGGCGGCGCCCCCACCGGAACTGACAGTCGAGCCACAGTGGAGTGACGGGAGCGACCCAAATGGGACGCTGCCGTTCGGGTTCATGACATTAACCGTCGCGCGGATCTTCCACAATGGACAATTTATCGCCGCCCACCGCACAATCAGCAGGGCAAGCAGACCGACTTCAGCCACTACCCGCCCGAGGGCCTGGTCTTCGGCGTCGAGGTTGGCCGGATCGGACATGATCTACCGACGTTCACGAAACTGTGCCAGAGCTGAACTACGTGAGCGCCGACACCGCCGGGCTGCGACCTGACCGTCATGGGCTTTGTTGACGCTCGGGCCGCATGCATGCACAATGCATGTATGGTAGCCCTTCAGATCCGTGATGTCCCCGCTGACGTTCGCGACACGCTAGCGGCCCAGGCCCGGGCCCGGGGCCAGTCGTTGCAGACCTACCTGCTCGAGCTGGTGGAGGTGCAGGCGCGCCGGCTAAAGAATGCATCCGTTCTCGATCGCTTCGCGGGCCGGTCAGACGGAACCCGCTCGCTGCCCGGTGAATCGGCGGCCGAGCTGGCGTTCGAGCGCGAGCAACGCGGAGCTCGGGGCGAGGCGTGATCGTTGTCGATGCCTCGGCGTTAGCCGACGCCCTCGTCGACGACGGACCGGTGGGCCAGGCAGCGCGGGCCGCTCTGGCTATCGACAGCCACTGGGCAGCACCGGCCCATCTGCTGATCGAGGTCGTGTCGGTGATTCGCGGCAAGGTACTGGGTCGAAAGCTTGGACTGGTGCGAGCCGAGGAGGCGGTCTCGGCGCTGCCAACGTTGGTCATCGATCAGATCGAGGCCGCCGAGCTGGTTGGCCCCGTGTGGCAGCTTCGCAGTAATATCTCCGCCTACGACGCTGCCTATGTCGCCGCGGCTGAGCTCCTCACTTGCCCGCTGGTCACCGGTGATGCCCGACTGTTGAAAGCCACCGGTGTGCGCTGCGAGATCAGGTTGATCTCCACAGATTGACCGGTGGGTGCCATCCCTGAAGGGCGGGGCCGTGTCAACCGGTGAGGCATGATATCCAGGTCCCCGGTTCGATGAGCCGCGATGAGCTGGTGGCGTACGCCGCGTTGACATTCTCCGACCTGCCCTAAGATGCCGCGACCGGCCCCGACCTTGGCCCCGCACCGCACCCGAGACCATCCCGATGGACAGCGGCACAAGGGGCTGGGGCA
>JBLNGJ010000598.1:0-3643 GCA_050264675.1 Micromonosporaceae bacterium | reverse complement strand
CAACCAGGTGCTGGCGCGCGATCTCGCGCCCGACCAACCGACCCGACCCCACTGATGCCGCGGCCGAAGTCTGGGCACTGGTCGAGCGAGCGCAGGCTGGCGACGGCGAGGCGTTCGGCCTGATCTATGACCACTACTTCGAAACTGTCTTCAAGTTCATCTACTTCCGGGTCGGTAACCGGCCGTTGGCCGAGGACCTCACGTCCGAGACGTTCCTCCGCGCACTGCGCCGCATCGCCACCGTCACGTGGCAGGGTCGGGACCTGGGTGCCTGGCTGGTCACGATCGCTCGCAACCTGGTCGCCGACTACTTCAAGTCCGGTCGCTACCGGCTCGAGGTCACCACCGGTGACGTCCTCGACGCCGAGCAGGCCGACCGCGGGCCGGAGGGCAGCCCCGAGGTCGCGGTGGTCGAGCACATCACCAATGTGGCGCTGCTCACGGCCGTCACACAGCTCAACCCCGAGCAGCAGGAGTGCATCGTGCTGCGCTTCCTGCACGGCTTCTCGGTCGCCGAGACGGCCCAGGTGATGGGCAAGAACGAGGGCGCGATCAAGGCCCTGCAGTACCGAGCGGTGCGCGCGCTGCACCGGTTGCTGCCGGAGGGATTCCAACCGTGATCCGACTCACATCGGTCGCGGCGAGCACCCGGCCGAGCGTCACTCGGCCTGTCTTGATGTCGTTGGACCATCGACAGATGATCGCGGCGGCCGACCGCATCCGACCCGGTGAGCGAGGAGGTGGCCCCGGTGACGCCCGTCCTTGGCCGACGGGAACAGCGCTTTGCTGAACTCGTCGAGGAGAGAGCCGGCCGGCACCGCCGGACCGACCTGGACCCGGAGCTCGCCCCACTCGTCAAGCTGGCCACCGAGCTCGGTGCGAGCCGCCTGGCGTCGCCGCCGCGCGAGGAGTACCGCCTGGGTCTGCGCGCGATGCTGCTGGCCACGGTCGACCGGGAAGGCATGGGCGCGACGGCGGTGATCCCGGCCCAGCGCACCCGCGCCAGCAGCGCCGGCACGTCCTCGCCGAACAACCCGGCCGCCCGCCGCCACCGCACCCGTGTCGCCGTACTGATCGGGGTGACCAGTGCGCTGGCCCTATCCGGGGTCTCCCAGGCCAGCGTGGACGCGCTGCCGGGCGACCCGCTCTACTCAGTCAAGCGCTCAGCCGAGCAGGCCCAGCTCGCCCTCGCCGGCTCCGAACTGGCGCGCGGGATGCTCCTGCTCGACTACGCCAAGATCCGACGCCACGAGGCCCAGGCGGTCGTCGAACCTGACTTGCAGCTCAGCACCCTGGACGAAATGAATGACGAGACGACGGAGGCGTTCCGCCGGCTCGCCTTCCTGGCCGTGGATGGACATGATCCGACCGCCCTGGACCGGCTCGACGCCTTTCTCCAGGATCAGTCGGCCGCGCTCCGCGACGAGACGAACACCATCTGGGACACCGCACAGGGCCAGCTCGTCACGTTACGGACCCGCCTCGATGAGCTCAGGCAGGTGGTGGCTGGCCAGTGTGGCACCACGATTCCCGACGACCTCGGTCCCAAACCGATCGGCTGCTCCATATCGTCGACCAACGGTTGAGCAGCGGGATAGCCCGACTACCCTCCTAGATGGGCGGCTCGCCGGTGACCCGGCCCGCGGCCGGGAGGAGGATCGGGTGGCTCGTCGGCGCAACCGGGGCATGGCGGCCGCGCTCGCCGCCACCGGGGTCGGGCAGGCCTCGGCCGAGCTCGAGGCGGCTCTCGCCACTCCACCTGACCCCACCGCGGCTGGCTTCTTCGACGTCGACAACACGATGATGCGTGGGGCGTCGATCTACTATTTCGCCCGCGGACTCGCCTCGCGCAAGTACTTCACCACCGGCGACCTGGTCCAGTTCGCCCTGCGGCAGCTCCGGTTCCGGCTGCTCGCGGCCGAGCACGGTGGTGACGTGTCGCGAGCCCGGCAGGCCGCCCTGGCCTTCGTCGCCGGCCGCGGTGTGCAGGAGCTACGCGGCCTGGCCGAAGAGATCTTCGACGAGCTCATGGCCGAACGGATCTGGTCGGGCACGCTCGCCCTGGCCCGGCTGCATCTGGACGCCGGGCAGCGGGTCTGGCTGGTCACCGCGGCCCCGGTCGAGCTGGGCGACGTGATCGCACGCCGGCTCGGCCTCACCGGCGCCATCGGCACCGTCGCCGAGGTGGCCGACGGTGTCTACACTGGACGGCTGATCGGCGACCTGATGCACGGGCCGGCCAAGGCCGACGCCATCACCGCACTGGCCGGCACCGAAGGCCTCGACCTGGGCCGGTGCGCGGCCTACAGCGACTCGGTCAACGACCTGCCGATGCTCGCCGCGGTCGGCCATCCGGTCGCGGTCAACCCCGATTCGGCGCTGCGTCGGGCCGCCCGGGAGCGGCACTGGGAGATCCGTGACTTCCGTACCGGTCGCAAGGCGGCCCGGGTGGCGATGCCGGTCGCGCTGGGTGCGGGCGTCGTCGCTGGCGTCGTCGCCACCGGCCTGGCCGTGGGTCGGCGCCGGCTGCTGCGCCGCGCCGACTAGCGCTACGTTCCGGCCCCCGCCCGTCCGAGCCATTGAAAGGAGGGGCACCGTACTAACGCGAGCGCGTTAATACGGTGCCCCTCCTTTCAAGGTCAGATGAACGGGTCGGGCCGGCGTTTGAGCATCCGGGTCAGCGTGTGTTGGATCGTCTCGCGTACCTGGTCGGCCAGGTTGAACACCACGATCGGATCGTCGGCGTCACCGGCATAGTCGGTGGTGTCGATCGGCTCGCCGAACTGGATGTGCCACTTGCTCGGTAGGGGCAGCAGGCCGAGCGGGCCGAGCCACGGAAACGTGGGCGTCACCGGGAAGTAGGGGATGCCGGCGATGCGGGCCAGCGGCTTGAGGTTGCCGATGATCGGGTAGATCTCCTCAGCTCCGATGATCGAGGCCGGGATGATCGGCGCACCCGTGCGCAGCGCGGCCGAGACGAAGCCGCCGCGACCGAAGCGTTGCAGCTGGTAGCGGCTGCGGTACGGCTTACCGATGCCCTTGAAGCCCTCGGGAAAGACGCCCACTAGTTCGCCCTTGCGCAGCAGCCGCTCCGCGTCGGGGTTACAGGCGAGGGTGGTTCCGGTCTTGCGGCCGAACTCGGAGAGCACCGGCAGGCGGAAGGCGAGGTCCGCGCCGAGCAGGCGCAGGTGGCGCCGGTCCGGGTGCTCATCATGCACGGCCAGGGTGAGCATGTACGCATCGATCGGCAGCGTGCCGGAGTGGTTGGCCACGATGAGCGCCGACCCGCTGCGGGGCAGGTTCGCGACCCCGTGTGCCTCGACCCGGAAGTAGCACCGGTAGGCCAGGCGCAGGAGCGGGTAGAGCACGGCGTCGGTCAGCTCGGGATCGAACCCGAACTCGTCGACCTCGTACTGACCGGTCAACCGTCGGCGCAGGAAGGCCAGCGCGCCGGCGACCCGCGTGTCCCAGACGTCCGGGGGGCGCTCGGGCTCGACCGGGGTACGCCCGTCGATGCGGGGCGAGTCGCTGGGCCGGGCCAAGCCGACCGGGCCCGGCCGGTGCCCGTTGACCGGTGGTGGCACGAGCTTGGCCGAGCGGGCGCGGGTACGGGTGGAGCGGGGCTCAGTCATTGGCCGGCTCC
>JBLNGJ010000597.1:0-4372 GCA_050264675.1 Micromonosporaceae bacterium | reverse complement strand
TGCCGGTCGCGGCCGGTGAGGCGGTCGTGGTCGACGCCGGGCCGGAGCCGGAGGCGGTTGATCGCTGCCTGCGCGGGCTGCGGGTGCTGAGCGTGCCGCTGCTGGTCATCACCCACTTTCACGCCGACCATGTGGGTGGGCTGGCCGGTGTGGCCCGGGGTCGGCGGGTGGGCGTGGTGGCTCTGCCCGGCTTCGACGAGCCGGCCGCCGGGGCCCGGCTCGTGCTGGCCGGTGCGCGCACCGCCGGCGTCGAGGTGATCCATCCGGCGGCTGGGTGGCGCTACGTCCGAGGCGATCTGGCCCTGACCGTGCTTGGCCCGACCCGACCGCTGGCCGGCACCCGATCGGATCCGAACAACAACTCCCTGATCGTGCGGGCGGTCCTGGCCGGATCGGTGAGCGTGCTGCTGGCCGGGGACGCCGAGACCGAGGAGCAGCAGGAGCTGCTGGCTGAGGTCGGTGGCCCGGCCTTACGGTCCGACGTGCTCAAGGTGGCCCACCACGGCTCCGCGTACCAGCACCTGGCCTTTCTCGATGCCGTGCGGCCGGCGGTGGCGCTGGTCAGCGTCGGCGCCGACAACGACTACGGCCACCCCAACGCCGCGGTGCTCGCCCGGCTGTCACACGGTGGCGCGTGGGTGCTACGTACCGATGTCGACGGCGACCTGGCCGTGGCCCGGGCCGCCACCGGCCTGGCCGTCATCACCCACCCGCCCTGAGGTCGCCAGGCGACACCGCCGCGCGGGCAGTTGCCGAGCCGTTATGAAGCGGCGCGGGTGTGACCGGTGGCGAGGAGATAGGCACAGGCAATGGGCCTTGGACACCCCGCCGACCTAGCCGGGTTCGTGGTCGACGCCCATGAGCCCTCGAGTCATTCCGAGATCGCTGGAGGGCGCGTTCCGGTGATTCGGATGTCTCGATATGACCTCGTAGAATTGCCTGCGCTCGGCACCCGCGCCAGGTCGGAGGATCAGCAGGCAATGGCACTACGTCTTGATGACATCCCCGATCGGCACCTGTACGACCCTCGGCTGTCCCCGTGGCGCGGTGAGCCGACCTTCCGCCGCTACGACCGGTCGTGCGACGGTCTGACCCTGACCGCACCCGACTCGCGCCACGCGCTGTACACGGTGACCCGGCAGGCGCTGTCGCTGGAGGGTGAGATCTGGGAGTGCGGCGTGTTCAAGGGCGGCACGGCCCGCCTGCTCGCGGCGATCATCGCCGACCACGGGCCACGGGTGCTGCGGCTTTTCGACACGTTCGAGGGGTCCCCGCCGATCGATCGCGACTTCGACGTTACGTACCCGAAGCGGGACATCACCACCCCGGCGCAGCGGGCCGAGCTGAGCGAGTCGGCGGTGCAGCAACGGTTGAGCGGATTTGAGTTCGTCCGGTTCCACCGCGGGCTGATGCCCGCGAGCTTCGCCGGCCTGGAGGCCAGCCGGATCGCCCTCGCCCATGTCGATGTGGACCTCTATCACGGGGTACGCGGCTGCTGCGAGTTCATCTATCCGCGGCTGGTGCCCGGCGGCATCATGATCTTTGACGACTACGGGTACGCCTCGTGCCCGGGCGCCCGGCGCGCGGTCGACGAGTTCTTCGCCGACAAGCCCGAGTTCCCGTTGGTCTCGCCCAGCGCGCAGGCGCTGGTCTTCCGGCTGCCGAACTGACGCCGCCGTGGTGATCCAGCAGGTGGGCTCGGCCAGACCGGCCCGGGCCGGGCTCAATGAATCGGACGCGCGGCGGCCGCGGATCTGCATGGGCGCGCTCGCCCCGAATGGTGGCACAACCGTGGTGGCGCAGGAACTGGGCCTGGCTTTGCCGGGTGCCGGCTTCGACGTGCGCTGGTGCACCGTGCGGCCCACGTCCGCGGTCGCCGGTCCCGACTTCGTGCTCGATGCCGGCCCGGGTGAGAGCACCTGCGCCGTGCTGGACGTTCCGCCCGGCCTGGGCGGCGCCCTGGATGCGGCCAGTGGCCTGCTTCGGATCCACGACGCCTGGCCGTTCGACTTGTTCCACGTCCACAACCTGCAGGTGTACGGCTACCCGGCGCAGGTGCTGCGACAGCTGCGCGGTGTGCCGTACGTGGTCACCTGCCACGGCTCGGATGTGCTGAGCCCACGACTGCTCGATCAGCATCGCGAGGTCGCCGCCGCCATCCTCAGCGGGGCCTCGGCGGTCACCTGCGTGTCGCAACACGTCGCCGACACTCTGCACCGCAAGATTCCCGGACTCGGCCGCGTCGAGACGATCAGCAACTTCGTGCGCACCAGCTGGCAGGGGCGCGACTTCACCGCGCGGCCCGAGCCGCGCCGGTTCCTGCACGTCTCCTCGATGCGAGCGGTCAAGCGGCCGCAGGTGCTGCTGGCCGCATTCGCAGCGCTGCAACGAAGCGCCCCGGACGCCGAGCTGGTGATCGTCAGCACGGGCGACGGGCTGCGCCGGCTCGACGAGCTGCTGCGGCTGGGCGTGCACGACGGGCACGGCCTGGTCGTCATCGACGGCGACCGGGAGCCCGACGCGCTGGTGCGGGAGTACGCCCGGGCGCAGGCGCTCGTTCTCACCAGCGAGTTCGAGGGCTTCGGCCTGGTCGCGCTGGAAGCGCTGCTCCACCAGGTTCCGGTGATCGCCGTGGCGGTCGGCGCGCTGCCCGAGGTCATGGGTACGGACTGGCCCTACCTGGTGCCCGACCGGCCGGAGACGCAGCTCGGGCCGATGGTGGCCGCGATGATGCTGGAGGTGGCGAACACACCCGATCCGAGCCTGCCGGTGCGGATGCTGGGCATTCTGGACCGCTACCAAGGGCCCAAGCAGATCGACGCCTACGCGCGCCTGTATCGGCAGGTCATCTCGCAGGATCGGGTCGCGTGCCGCCCGTTCTGATCTGTTGTGGTCCACAGGCGACCCGGCGCCTGGAACAGGGCCTGCGCCACCTCGAGCACCCGGCGGCCGGTGGCCGGCCCGACCGTGCCCATCTCTTGCGCGAGCCGGAGCTGGCGGTCTACATCGCCGCCGCCGCCGCCGACCGGGCGGGCGACAGCGACAGCGACAGCGACAGCGGAATCAGCGCGGCGCTCGGCGTCGTGCTGGCCCTGGAGGGGTACGTCACACACCGGTCCGAGCGCGGCGCCGAGCTTCGCACGGCGTTGATCGAGGATTTCTTGGCGCACGGCGAACGCTGCGTGCAGCGATGGCGCGGGTCGTTCCGGTTGCTCATCGCGCACCGCGGCGTCATCCGCGTCTACGCCGACCACACCGCCAGCCGCGCGATGTTTTCCGCCGACGACCCGTTCGGCCCGATCTACAGTTCGCACGCCGCACCACTGCTCGCCGCGGTCAGCCCGGCGAGCGTGGACGGCGCGAACCTGGTGCACTTCATGCGCAACGGTCGATTCTTCGCCGGCGCCTCGTTGTTCCCTGAGGTGCGCCAGATCGAGCCGGGCCGGGGTCACCGGATCGGTAGCCCCGGCACCGGCCGGGGCGAGTTCGCCTGGTACCGGTACCGACTGCAGCCCGAGCCGGTGGCCGTGAAGGACGTGCTACCGGAGCTGAAACGTCGACTGGACCTCGCCGTACTCCGGCATTGGCGCCGGGCCGAGGCGCCGGCGCTGTTGTTGAGCGGCGGGTACGACTCCCGTTACATCCTGAACACGCTCGCCGAAAACGTTGCGCCGCAATCGTTGCGCGGCCTGTTCACCTGCCTGTGGGGCGAGCCGAGCTCCGATCCGGACAGCGACGCCGCCTGGGCGGCGCGGGAGGCGCAGCGGCACGGGCTGGCCTTCGAGTTCTTCCCGTTGCAGGCCGAACTGCCGGCGTTGTTCGAGACGACGTTCGCGGCGCAGTCGGGCATGACCGCGCACATCGTGACCCACACCGATGACCTGGCCCGCTGTTCTTACCTTCGTCGGCGGGGCTACCGCTCGCTGCTGCGCGGAGACGAGTGCTTCGGTCCAAACGGGACACCGGTGCGCGATGTGGCGCAGGCGTTGGCCCGGGTCGGGCTGAACAGTGCGCCACCCGAGTTGCCCTGGCTCGCCGCCGACGCCCCGGCAGCGGACTGGCGGGCCGCGCAGGAACAACGGCTGCGGCGGCTGGGACAGGTCGCCGATGACCCGAACGACGTGCGTGACCTGCTCTACTTCTCCGAACGCCTACCGTCGGTCCACACCCACCTCAACGCGCACCGTTCGCCGTACCTGGAGAACCACAGCCCACTGCTGGACGCCGACGTCCTGGACCTGGTGCGACAACTGCCGCGGGAACTTCGCACCGACAAGCGCATCTTCAAGCTCTGCTTCCGCGAGTACTTCCCGACGACCGGGTTCGCCGGCAGCGGGAACGCATTCGACCTAGGGCGGCTGTGGCGGCAGGA
>JBLNGJ010000596.1:0-6209 GCA_050264675.1 Micromonosporaceae bacterium | reverse complement strand
TTGCCGATGTGCGCAGCGCGGCCGACGCCCGCGCCGCGGGGCGCACCGCGCGTGACGAGTTCGGACACGTCGACGTGCTGGTCAACAACGCCGGCGTGGTCGCGCCGGGCGGGCGGCCGGCACACGACTTCAGCGAGGAGGAATGGCTCCTGGTCACCGACGTGAACCTGCACGGCGCGTGGCGGTTCGCCAAGGCGGTGCTGCCCCACATGATCCGGCGCCGGCAGGGCAGCATCATCAACGTCGCGTCCACCGGCGGCCTGGTCGGCTTCCCGGCGTTTGCGCCGTATGTGGCCACCAAGCACGGGCTGATCGGGCTCACCAAGGCGTTGGCGGCGGACTACGGGTCGTACGGCATCCGCGTCAACGCGGTCTGCCCGACCTCGGTCCGCGACGATCCGACCCTCGACAGCGCGATGCTCGGCGCGGTCGCGTCCGTGCTGAACACCTCGCTGGCCGCCTACGAGCAGCTCTCCACCCCGTACCACCCGCTCGGCAGCATGGTCGACGCGGAGGACGTCGCGGCCGCCTGTGTCTGGCTCGCGTCAGACGAGACCCGCCGCCTGACCGGGACGGCCATTCCGGTCGACAGCGGCTACACCCTCAAATAACCGGGAGGCGATGCGGGTGCAACCCACCGACCGCTATCCGTTGACACCACTGCAGCGGGGCATGCTGTTTCATGCGCTCGCCAAGCCCGACTCGGCGGTCTACGTCGAGCAGCACCGTTATCGCCTCGACGGCGAGGTGGAGCTGACCGCGTTCCGGGCCGCCTGGCAGGCGGTGTGTGCGCAGCACCCGGCCTTGCGTACGGCGTTCGACTGGCAGCAGACGCACCGCCCCGTCCAGGTGGTGCAACCGGCGGTCGAGTTGCCGCTCGTGGTCGACGACTGGCGGGACCTGCCCCCGTCCGAGCGGGCCACCCGCCGGCGGCAGCGGGAGGTGGCCGAACGCGAGCGGGGGTTCGACCTCGCCCGCGCCCCGCTGTTCCGGCTCTGGCTGGTGCGGCTGGGCGAGCAGGACTGGCAGTTGCTGTGGACGCACCACCACCTCATCCTCGACGGGTGGAGCGTCGGGATCGTCCTGCGCGACGTGGGTACCGCCTATGCGGCAGCGCTGCGCGGTGAACCGGCCGATCTGCCCACGCCGCCGGCCTACCAGGACTTCGTGGCCAGGGTCGACCGGCAGGATCTGACCCGCGCCCAGGACCACTGGACGCGAGTGCTCGCCGGGTTCACCGAACCCACGGCGTTAGGCATCGCGCGTAGCGCCGGCCCGGGTTCCGCCGGACACGAGCGGATCGACCATCGGATGACCCGGGAGCGCACCACTCGGTTGGGCCAGTTCGCCACCGACCATCAGATCACCCTGGAGACCCTGCTGATCGGTGCCTGGGCGGTTGTGCTCGGGCGGTACTCGGGCAGCGACGACGTGGTGTTCGGTCTGACGTCGTCCGGCCGTACCGGATCGTTGGCCGGCATGGACGAGGTCGTCGGCATGCTGATCAATACCGTTCCGGTGCGGCTCCGGCTGGAGTGGGACCGGCCGGTGGCGGACTGGCTGCGCTCGGTTCACCAGGACCGGACGAGCGCGCAGGAGCTGGACCACACGCCGCTGGACCGGGTGCAGGCCTGGAGCGAGCTGCCCGCCGGTACACGCCTGTTCGACTCCATCCTGGTTCCCGAGGACTTCCCGTTCGACCCGTCGCGTCGTGAGCAGCTCGGCCCGCTCAGGGTCACCGAGGCGGTGAGCGTCCAACAGACGAACTTCCCATTGACGTTGCTCGCATTCCCGCGGGAGCAGCTGGTGATTGAGGCGCTCTTCGACGCCGTGCTGCTCGATCCGCGGCTGATCCGGCAACTGCTCGGCCACCTGGAGACCGTGCTCGACGGGCTCGTGACGGCACCAGTGCTGCGAGACGTGGACCTGATGCGGCCCGCCGAGCGGCTCGAGCTCAACCGCCGTGGCTCGGCGCGCGCGTCCTTCCCGCCCGACGGTGTGGGCTTGGCGCCGGCGCGCTTCGCCGACCGGGCCCGGCAGGAACCCGACCGGATCGCGGTGACCTTCGGCGAAGAACACGTCTCCTACCGCGCGCTCCTCGCGCACGTCGCCCAGCTGGCCCACCGGTTGCACGGCCTCGGCGTGGCTCCCGGTGTGCTGGTGGGGATCTACCTGCCGCGCAGCGTGGACCTCGTGGTCGCGGTGCTGGCCGTGGCGAGCGCGGGCGGCGCTTACGTGCCGGTCGATCGGCGTCATCCCGCGGCGCGGGCCCGGACGGTGTTCAGCGATGCGGGGGTCGCGGTCCTGCTGACCCACCGCGATGCCGGGATCTTCGACCTGCCCACCACGATCTGCCTCGACGACGCCGACGAGCGGGCGCGGCTTGCCTCGCTGCCCGAGGCGCTGCCGACGGTCGAGGTTGGCCCGGACGATGTCGCGTACGTGATCTACACCTCCGGGTCCACCGGCGCGCCCAAGGGCGTCGTTGTGGAGCACCAGCAGCTCGCCCGGCTCTTTACCGCCACCCACGATTGGTTCGGGTTTACCCCCGACGATGTGTGGACGCTGTTCCACTCGATCGCCTTCGACTTCTCGGTGTGGGAACTATGGGGAGCCCTGGTCCACGGCGGTCGCCTGGTCGTCGTGGCGGACGAGGTCACCCGAGACCCCGCCGCGTTCCGCGAACTCCTGCTCGCCGAGGGCGTGACCGTGCTCAACCAGACGCCGTCGAGCTTTCGCACGCTGCAGTTCGCCGACGCGGAGGCGATCACCTCCCCGTCGCCGTACCGGCTGCGCCTGGTGGTCTTCGGCGGGGAGCTGCTCGAGGTCGCTAGCCTCCGGCCTTGGCTGGAGCGCTACGGCGACCGGCAGCCGCAGCTCGTGAACATGTACGGCATCACGGAGACGACCGTGCATGTCACCTACCGGCCGGTCGGCCGGGCCGACCTCGACGGCGGCGTGCGCTCCCCCATCGGCGAGCCGATCCCGGATCTGGCGGTCCGGCTGGTGGACCCGCGCGGCCGGCTCGTTCCGGTGGGCGTGCCGGGGGAGATCTACGTCGGCGGCGCCGGGGTGGCCCGCGGCTACCTGAACCGGCCGGAGTTGACCAAAGAGCGGTTCGCCGGCCCCCCGGACGGCACCGACCCGCACCTTCGCTGGTACCGGACCGGCGACCGGGCGCGGTGGCTGCCCGACGGTGGGCTCGAGTACCTCGGCCGGACCGATGACCAGGTCAAGATCCGCGGTTACCGGATCGAGCTGGGTGAGATCGAGAACGTCCTCAACGGCCACCCGCAGGTACGCGAGTGCGTGGTCGTTGCGGCAGAGAGGGTCGTTGCGGCAGAGAGGGTCGTTGCGGCAGAGAGGGTCGTTGCGGCGGAGAGGGTCGTTGCGGCAGAGACCGGCGCCGAGGAGCACCGGCAGTTGGTGGCCTATGTCGTCGCGGTGCCCGCCGGCGAGGGTGCGGGCGATCGGATTCGCGGCGAGACCGAGCTGCACTGGCCCCAGCTGCGCAGCTGGCTCGCGGATCGGTTGCCCGATCATCTCGTGCCGGCCGGCTTCGTCGAGCTGGACCGGCTGCCGCTGACTCCGAACGGCAAGGTTGATCGGGCGGCGCTGCCGGCCGCGCGCGCCACGCGTCCCGACGCCGGCGGGCCGGTCGCTGCCCGCACCGACATCGAGCGCGTCCTGGCCGAAGTGTGGGCTGAGGTCCTCGGGCTGGAACAGGTTGGCGTCACCGACAACTTCTTCACCCTCGGTGGCGACTCGATCCTCGCCATCCAGGTGGTCTCGCGGGCCAACCGGCGTGGGGTGGTCATCACGCCGGCACAGCTCTTCGCACACCAGAGCGTGGCCGGGCTGGCGCCGGTCGCGATCACCGCCGGCGCGAACGTCCCGGCCGAGCAGGGCGAGGTGACCGGTGACGTGCCGGCGACGCCGGTCAGCTCCTGGTTTCACGGGCTCGCCCTGCCCCACCCCGAGCAGTGGAACCTACCGGTCCTCCTGGTCGCCCGGGAGCCGGTGCGGGTCGAATGGCTGGCCCAGGCCGTCAACGCCCTGGTGTCCCACCACGACCTGCTGCGCCTGCGGATCGCCAACGACGAGACACGGGCGCGGCTGCGGATCGCTCCGGTCGCCGACCACGCGCCGGTCGCCATACAGGAGTTCAAGCTGACCGGCTCCCCGTCAGTGTTCGCCGACCAGATCGAGGCCGTCGCCCGTACCCAGGGCGGCTTCGACTTGGCAACGGGTCCGCTGCTGCGGGTGGCCGTCTTCCGGGCGCCGCCCGGCGAGCCAGACCGGGTGCTGCTGCTCGCGCATCACCTGGTGCTGGACGCCGTCTCCGGCCAGATCCTGCTTGATGACCTCAACCGCGGATACCGCCAGGTCGCCGCCGGCGCCGCGGTCGAACTACCGGCGAAGACCACCGACTTTCGCCGGTGGGCGCAGCGCCTGACCGGGCTCGCCCGATCCGACCAGATCGCCGACGAGGCGCGCTGGTGGCTGGCCCGCATTCCGGATCGGGTACCGGCACTGCCGGTCGAGCATGACCGGCAAGCGCCGAACCTGGAGGGCGACGGCGACGTGGTGCTGGCCACCCTCGACGCACCGACCACCGACGGCCTGCTCGCACCGGCCCAACGCGCCTACCGGACGAGGCCGGAGGAGCTGCTGCTCGCCGCGCTCACCCAGGCCGTGGGGCGGTGGGCGCAGGTGGGGCAGCTGCTCATCGATGTGGAGGGCCATGGACGCGACGTCGCGGTCGATGGTGTCGACGTGACCCGCACAGTCGGCTGGTTCACCACCTTCACGCCGGCCTGGCTCGACCTCACCGCCATCGACCCGGCCAACCCGGCGGCGGTCATCAAGGCGGTGAAGGAACAGCTCCGGGCGATGCCCCGCCGGGCCGCCCACGGGCTGGCCCGATGGTTGCGCGACGACGAGATCGCCCAGCAACTGTCGAGCCGGCCCCGCGCCGAGATCAGCTTCAACTACCTCGGCCGGCTCGACCAGGGCGCCCCGGCGGACGCGGAGTTCGCGCTCGCGCCCCAGCCGGTGACCGCCGCCCGCCATCCGGCCAACCCCCGCCCGTACCTGATCGACGTCGTCGCCGGCGTCCGGGATGGCCGGCTGCACCTCTACCTGACGTACTCAACCAGGCATCATTCCCGGGCCGCCATGGATCGCCTCGCCGCGAGCTGTCTTGATGCCTTGCGCGGTCTCGTCGAGCACTGCACCTCGCCCGGCGCGGGCGGTGCCACCCCGAGCGACTATCCGCTGGCCCGGCTTGACCAGGAGCAGCTCGACCGGCTGGCCGCCGCCCGCGGCCCCATCGAGGATCTCTATCCACTCTCGCCGCTGCAGCACGGTCTGCTCTTCCACACGCTCGCCAACCCGGAGTCGGGTGTCTACTTCGAACAGTTCAGCATCGGCCTGGACGGGGAGCTCGATCTCGGCGCGTTCGAGCGGGCGTGGACCGCCCTGCTCGAGCGGCATGAGGTGCTCCGCGCCAGCATCGCGTGGTCGGGACTGGCGGTGCCGCACCTGGTCGTGCAGCAACAGGTACAGCTCCCGCTCACCCACCACGACTGGCGCGACCAACCCGAGGCGGAGCAGACGGAGCAGCTCACGAAGCTGCTCGCGGAGGACCGGATCGAGGGTTTCGACCTGACGCGGGCCCCGCTGACCCGCCTGCACCTGGTCCGGCTCGCCGCCCAGCGGTGGCGTCTGGTGTGGAGCCACCACCACATCCTGCTGGACGGCTGGAGCGTCGCCCGCCTGATCCAGGAGGTCTTCGACAACTACGACGCGCTGCGGGCCGGGCGCTTCGTACCCGCACCGCCACCGTCGCCATTCCGCGAATACATCGCCTACCTCGCCGGCCTGAACTTCGCCAGCGCCTGGTCGTACTGGCGTCGAGTGCTCGCCGGGGTGAGCGGACCCACACCGCTGGGCACCGACCGACCGGCGGTGCGGACCGGGCGCCGGGACGCCGACTACGCCCGGGTGCACCGCCGGCTGTCAAAGGATCGCTCCGACGCGGTGCGCGAGTTCGCGCGGACCCACCGGCTCACCCTCGACGCCGTGCTGCACGGCGCGTGGGCGTTGGTGCTCGCCCACCGCAGCGGCGAGGACGACGTGGTCTTCGGCGTCACCTCGTCGGGCCGACCGCCGACGCTGCCCGGGGTGGAGGAGATGATCGGCCTGTT